>NZ_JBFVFE010000042.1:0-35514 GCF_052728615.1 Mariniflexile sp.
GCATCCGAAAGTGGATTATGGGATAAAATTACCGATATTGCTAGAAATGCCGCTTAGATGCAATTTGTCGTGCACCCTTCAAAGAGGGATTAGAACGGGTTAAGGACTGTTTTTTGTATATTTATCATGAATGTAACAACTTATTTTATAAGGATTAACAGATGGGGGGGGATTTTAGAATTCTTTTAAAATTCATTTATTAATTTAATAAATTTTTATAAATTAGCAGTAATAATCGGAATAAACCACCTCGATTTTTGAGAGATTAATAAAAGGGGATGTTTCATAAATTTCCTTACTTTATTTTTTTTAATCAATTTCAGTGATTATTATAACCAATGAAAGCTAAAGAAACCAATAGTACATCTGCAAATAAACTTGATGCATTAATTTGGTCAGGCCTTAAAAAAGGTGATACTGATGCCTTGGGCAAGCTTTACAATATCTACATAGATACATTGATTTTATATGGCTTAAAAATTTGTAATGATAAAAACAAAGTCATGGATGCCATACATGACCTTTTTGTTGATTTGTTTAAATATAGGTCTAAATTATCGGATACTGATAATGTAGAATATTACTTAATAGCGTCTCTCAAACGAAAACTATGCAAACAAGAGCGTGTAAAAGAAGTTCCTTTGCAGTCTGAGTCGATTTTTTCTGAGGTGTATTCAAAAAAAAATTATGCTAAATCCCCTGAAGATGCTATAATTTTATCTGAAACATTAAAAGAAAGAAGCACCAAACTTCTAAAAGCTTTTGAGACCCTAACAAAAACCCAAAGAAGAGGTTTGAAGTTAAGATTTAAGGAAAATTGCTCCTATGAGGAAATAGCTAACATTTTAGATATCTCGGTAGCATCAGCTAGAACAACCATATACAGGGCTGTAAAGTCTTTAAGACAGTACCCATTTTTCCTACTTGTTATCTTCCGAATTATTTTTTTCTAAAAAAAATAAAAAATATTGTCTATAAAACTATAATTAACTGCTTTATATATTACATGCGGTTCTTAATTGTATTTTTCAATTCTATTTTAAAAACTGGATCAAATTAAATCATGGATCAAATTAAATCATGGATAGTAATATTAAAGACAATAACAATTTAATTGTTGTTTCCAATGAAGAGAAACAACAATTAAAAAAACGTATTTTTCACTCTATAGGAAAAATAAAAAGAAGAAGACGTTTGCAATACTTATCCGGTGCAGCGGCATCAATTACCATTCTACTTTTTATTGGTGTTTTTTCGCATAAACAATCTCAAAATACGTCTATTACCAATTTTGTTAATTCATCTGAAAAAGTCAATTTTAGTAATTCTGAAAACGTTACCATAACACTTAATGAAGGTGAGGATATTAATTTAGAAGGTGAAGACGCCTCTATCACCTATTCAAAAACCGGAGCCCATGTTAATGTTGGAGGTTCTAACACATACACACAAAATACAGAAAAAAATGGGAAAGTAACCTATAATACTTTATTGGTTCCTTATGGGAAAAGATCGATGATTACGTTGTCTGATGGTAGTAAGGTATGGTTGAATTCCGGGTCGAGGTTGGTGTATCCTGTTGTTTTTAACACCAACAAAAGAGAAGTGTACTTAGAAGGAGAAGCTATTTTTGATGTGACGCACGATGCTTCACACCCCTTTGTGGTTTTGTCGGAAAATCAGGAAATAGAGGTTCTGGGTACGGTGTTTAATGTGAGCAGTTACGCCGATGATGATGATAATTTTGTAGTACTTAAAAGTGGAAGCGTTCAAGTGGCGTATAAAAAAGAGTTGGTCTCTAATAAAAGTAGTCAGAAGATGGTAATTACTCCGGGAACCATGGCTAACATTAATTTAGAATCTAACCATGTATCATCCAAACAAGTGAATGTTAATCAATATTTCTCTTGGAAAGATGGGGTGTTAATTTTAAAAAACAATAATCTCAGTTATATAATGAGGAGATTATCCAGATATTACAACATACCTATTACTATTGAAGATGAAGCATTAGCTAAGGAAACTTTTTCTGGCTATTTAGATTTAAAGGATAATGCAGAAAAAGTAATCCAAACCATAAAACAAACCTCCAATCTTGATTATCAAAAAACCGAAACCAATAAATTTATAATCACTAAAAAATAGAACGTATATGAAGTAAAAAAAACTTAAAAAGAAACCAGAAGATGCGCTAACATCTCCTGGCGGTAGAAAGCTACATTGTCGTTAAAAAACGCCAATAATAACGAACTAAATAAAAAAAAACAAAATTATGAATAAAATCTTTAATCGTTCTATCCAAGAACGAAAAAAGACGTTTAAAAGCGTCATCTTAACTATTATGAGAGTTTTTGTGTTATTTATTACCATAGGCCTAAGTTCTGTATATGCCAACTCCATTTACTCCCAAGAGAAAATTGATATAAATGTAAATAACATTAGTCTTGAAGACTTATTTAAAGAAATACAGAAAAAAAGTGAATACATCTTTTTTTATAAAGATGATGTTATAGATGATAATGTAAAAATTTCAATCACTTTAAAAAACGCACAAATTACCGAAATCTTGAATCAATCGTTTGCAAAAACAGATTTAGACTACGTAATTTCAGACAGGCAAATAGTTGTAAAAAAGAAGCCAGAGTCAGTAAAGGAAGTTTTAGTAACAAAAGCGCAAAAGTTTACCGTTTCTGGTACTGTTAAAGATTCTAACGGACAACCATTACCTGGAGCTACCGTAATTGAGAAGGGGACACAAAACGGTGCCCAGACTGATTTTGATGGCCAATTTAATTTAGAAGTTAAAAATGGAGAGGCTGTTTTAGTTGTTTCATATATTGGTTTTGCTACCCAAGAAATTGCGGTCGGCAATCGTAAAAACATTAATGTTGCGCTTGTTGAATCGGTACAGGGACTTGATGAAGTAGTGGTTACAGGATATGGTACACGTTTTAAAACCGATGTAATGAGTTCTATATCCAGTGTTAAAGCAGAAGAGGTAACAAAAGTGGTGTCTACAGATCTTGGTGAAATGCTGCGTGGTAAAGCAGCCGGGGTTCAGGTTTCTTTAGGAAGTGCCGCACCTGGATCTTCATCAGATATACTTATAAGAGGAACAAGGTCTTTGGGAGCAAATAATGCTCCGATTATAATTGTTGATGGTGTTACAGTAGGACAAAACATTAATAGTATTAACCCAGCAGATATTAATTCTATTGACATTTTAAAAGATGCTGCGGCGCAAGCCATTTATGGCGCGCGTGCCGCAAATGGTGTCATTTTGATTACTACAAAAACAGGCACTACAGGAAAGGCACAGGTTTCTTATTCAGGTTTTTATGGCATCCAAAGCATCAATCCGAATTTTGATCTATTTACACCACAAGAATATATACAATTAAAAAGAGAGGCGTATAGAACCGTTAATAATTTTGAATATCAACCAGATGAGCAAATTTTTGGACCTATTGAATTAGAGTCTATTGCAAACGGTAAATATATCAATTGGCGAGATCAGGTATTAAAATCTGCAGCAGTGCAGAACCATACCGTTAGTTTATCCTCTGGTACCGAGAAAACCAAGATTTACGCAAGTGCCAATTACAGAAGTCAAGATGGTGTGATTCCCAATACCGATTTTAAAGAAGCCAACCTTAGGTTGAATATGAGCCAATCCATAAACGATTGGGTTAAAGTGGGTATCAATAGTTCTGCTCAGATTTCCCAGAGAAACAATCCTAGTGTGGATCAGATACTTGCACGGCTTGTTATTGCGTCTCCTTTAGGTAAAATTTATAATGATGACGGGACATTAAGACTTTATCCCAATGGATTTCAGGATCTGACCAATCCCTTGCTTGATATTTATGAAACCAGTCAAGTAACAGATTATAGAAATGATTTAATACATCTCTACGCAGACTTTAGTCCATTTAAAGGGTTTAATTACAGAGTTAATGCAAGCCGTAGATCTTCCAATCAAAATAGAGATAGTTATGAAACGGCTTTATCCGCAGCAGGAGTAGCTAATGGTAATAAAGGAGAAGGAGGTATTCAGTATTCAAAGTTCAATGAAATGCAGATTGAGAATATTTTAACTTATAATTTAGAAGACGATAAAAATAGTTTGGATGTTACTTTTGTACAGAGTGTCATTAAAAGTAATTCAACAGGTTTTAATCTTAATTTTGATAATACTTCCGACGATGTTCTTGGGATCTACGGTTTGGCTACTGCTGAAATTCTAACGCCTTCCCTTAGCAACACCAAACGGAGCTTGTTATCTTTTGTTGGAAGGGTTGAATATAACTATTTAAGAAAATATTATCTAACGGCATCAGCAAGAGCCGATGGTTCCTCCGTTTTTGGACCCAATAATAAATGGGCGTATTTCCCGGCCGTATCTTTAGGTTGGAATATTTATAAAGAACCATTTTTGGAAAATAGTGATGTGGTAAGCAACCTAAAATTAAGGGCCAGTTATGGTAGCGTTGGTAACGAAGCCATACTGCCTTATACAAGCATCCCCGTTGTTGATCAGAAAGATTATATTTATGGAAATAATATAATTACAGGTTACGCCCAAAGCACTAGATTGGCTAACCCAAACATAAAATGGGAAACAACAACAACGGCAAATGTGGGTGTTGATTTTGGCTTTTGGAAAAATCGTATATCGGGTACTTTTGAATATTACAATACAAGTACGACAGATTTATTGATAGAAAGGTCTCTTCCGGCTGATACAGGACGTAAAAGTATGTATGACAATATAGGAGAAGTTCAAAATAAAGGTATTGAATTAAATATGAATGCTGTTGTTATAAATAATAACGATTTAAAAGTGCAATTGGGTTTTAACTTTACCAGAAACAGAAATAAAATTGTGGACCTTTATGGTACTGGTGAGGATGATATTGTTAATAAATGGTTTATAGGGCAGCCTATAAATGTTTACTATACGCAACTCTATGATAGAATATGGCAGGCAGATGATGATATTGCAAATTCCTACATGCCTAATGCCATACCGGGACAGATTAAGGTTAAGGATAAAAACAATGATAATGTACTGGACTCAAAAGACCAATATATTATTTCGCAAGACCCTGACTGGTACGGAACCTTCTCCTTTAATTTAGATTATAGAGGCATTGATTTTTCAGCGGATGTGATGACCGTGCAAGGCGTTACCAGACTCAACCCCTACCTGAACGCTTATAAATATGGCGGTACCTTAAGAGGTGACCGTAACCAAATAGCTGTTAGTTATTGGACTCCCGAAAATACCAGCGGATACTATCCAAGTCCTCAGGAAGGTAATGATCCAGCCTATATTACAACAATGGGGTATGAGGATGCTTCTTATGTGCGTTTACAAAACATCACATTAGGGTATTCTTTGCCAAACGAGGTGGTTTCTAAATTGAATCTGACTAAACTTCGGTTTTATGTAACGGGTCAAAACTTAGTAACATGGACTGATTTTCTTTCTTACAGTCCTGAAAAAGACCCAGGGAGTTATCCAGAAGCAAAAATTATATCTGCAGGGCTACAAGTTAATTTTTAATAAACATAGATTGGTAGTAAGATAGATGGACATTTAAAACATGTATTTCAACTTTAGTTACCAATTAAATTAAAAAAACAATAATCATGAAAAAAATAAATCATATTCCATTATTAATTTTAGGGATAGTATTGTTGAATAGCTCTTGCTCAGATTTTTTAGACGAAAACAGAGAGGACAGAGCTACTGAAAGTACCATTTATCTAACTCCTGGGGGGCTTGAATCCGGTATTGTTGGATTGTACAATCTGCAACGCGATAGTAGGTGGGTTCAGCAAAAGAGCGGTCTTTTTTTATATACCTCGCATGACTTGGCTCTAGTTAGAACCTTTAACGATCAGCAAGTGTATGGAACGGAATATAATCCTCTTCTATTTCCTGCGACTCATTGGGTTGAAAACTATAAGCTTATATCAAACGCAAGTGCTTTTATTCAAAGTGCGCCAAATGTTGAGATGCCTTCCGAGAAAAGAAACATTATCATAGGGCAGGCTAAATACATCAGGGCACAATCCTATCTTGATCTTATAAGGTTATACGGAAATATCCTTTTGGATACCACTGTAACTACCTATGAAAACCTGAACGATCCGAAAGAGTATAAACCTGCAAATCCAGCGGATATTTATAAATTGATTGATTCGGATCTTGATTTTGCCATAGCTAATCTTAAATGGAATGTAGCCCCGGGAAGAGCAGGCCAAGGTGCTGCCCGAATGTTACGCGCCAATAGTGCTATGTGGCAGCAAGATTGGAAAGAGGCGGCTGATCAATGTGACGCTATTATTGAAAGTGGCACCTATAGCTTAGTGCCTATTGATAAAGTGTTCGCACAAGATGTTAACCATAAAGAGGCCATCTATACCATGCAATATGACCTAGAAAGCGGTGGTTCGGCTAGAAGAGCTGGAGGACCGCCCCATGCCATGGCAGCCTATTTTACCAACAGATATTATGAAGCTTCCTCAGAGATGGTGGAAGATGTTGCACTGGGTGGCCAGACCTATTCATGGACAGTTCCAAATGATTACTTAAGGTCTTTATATGACCCTGCAAAAGACAAACGCTTGGATTATTACTTTTGGAGACAAACTTATGATAAATCGTATATTGTTAACAACCCACTTTCTCCAAATTTCGGACAACCTCTGGATCCAAGAAGGTATCCTGATAATTTTAGACAATTTCATTGGAGTCTTAAAAAATACTTTGATTTAGAGAAGCCCGTTGCAACAGGCTTGGGGTATAAAGATGTTATTATCTATCGTTTGGCTGAAACCTATCTTTTAGGCGCGGAAGCACATTGGAGGAACACAAATAATCCCACCAATCCAAAAGCCTTGGAGTATATGCGTAAAGTTCGGGAAAGAGCCGGTTTGCTCAATGTGACCAGCATCGATCAACAAACCATTTTAGATGAAGGAGCGAGAGAGCTTTGTTTTGAAGGACTTCGTTGGTTTACATTAAAAAGAATGGGAGTGCTTGTTCAGCAGGTAAATGCAAACCTTAAGTTTGGATCGAATTCTAGAAATGTAGTACCCCGTACTATGCAACCATATATGGTAGACCTACCTATTCCGCAAAGCCAAATTGATTTTATGAAAACATTCCCGCAAAATCCAGGGTATGAAAATTAAACAGTAATTTTTAAATAACCTCCTAAATAGTATTAGGAAAAAAGAACATTTATTGTTCAACTATTCAGGAGGCTATTTTATTCTAAAGAGAGCATATAGAAATCATGCGTTTTCTTTCTGTTAATATAATATTATTATAGGGTTTCCCCAACCTACTGTTTCCATCTATTTATGCAGATGTAAAGCTGTTTTGTCATAACAAACACCTTTGCTCACCGCTGTTATGCATAAGTTTTATTTGATAAATAGGGAAAAACTTTTGAGAGGTTTTAAAAGTTTATACCATTAAAAATAGTTTAATCTAGTATCTGAATTATGAAACGAGCATGTTAAGGTCATTATCACCTAAAAGAATGATTAATAGCGAACAGTCCCGATAGCTATCGGGATAAAAAACAATAAATATAAACACATGAAAAAAAATCTAATATTTCCAATCCTTCTAATGGTGGTTGCTTGTTTTTCTTTACAGAGTTTTGGGCAAACTGTAATGCCTCATTCTGTACCAAGAGAGTTTCAATCCAAACAATATACCGTAGAGATAAATGGGATTCCTGTGGAAGTATTTCAAGCGAGTCCGAGAGTTCATTTTGTCAGTTTCGATTTTACCGATAAAGTGACTGTTAAAGTAAATGGGAAAATTGTTAGGGAAATAGGCGTACCACTGCCCATAAGGGATGAGCAAGTGGATGGTGCTTCTGTTTGGGAAGGTGGCGAAGCTGTAATACGTCCCTCGTCGCGAAATATAAAGGTTGAAACGAAGGGCTCCACAGCTACTTTTACGCTTGATAAACCAGGGCAGTATGTTTTGGAAGGAACCAATACAAATCGAGTAGCTATTGATAATAATGATATGGTTTTGTTCTTGTTTGCGAACCAACCAGAAACGGATACACCACAAGAAGCCGATCCTAATACAATTTACTTGAAAGCTGGCACCCATTTTCAAAATATGGACTTAAAAAGCGGACAGACGTTGTATCTGGAAGCAGGTGCAGTTCTTTACGGGGGCATCAATATTTGGGATGCCCATGATGTGAAGATCCTGGGGCGTGGTGTGGTGTATTATAATGGCCCACAATCTGAAACCCACGACAATGGCGTATGGCACAGAAAAGATTGGCATCCGCTTACTACTGAAAATTCTGAACGCATAACAGTGAAAGGCGTTACATTTGTAGGTAAAAGTCGTACTTGGACGCTTCAGATGCACAGCACTTTTGATACGGAATTTGATAATGTAAAGGTACTTGCCGTAAACGACCAGAATATTAATGGCGATGGTTTTGATTGGCAAGATGGTGGCGGAAGGTCCAAGGTTACCAACTCCCTAATCCGTTCTTCAGACGATTGTTTTGCATTGTTCACGGCAAAAAAGGAAAAAATGGAAACCATGGTGAAAGACATTACCATCGAGAATTGTGTTTTATGGCCTACCCGTGCCAACATTTTCAGGATGAGTGGCTATGCTGAAAATATAACCATGAGAAATTGCGACATTATCCATGTACCATATTCTTTATTTGAAATGCCTAGAGCATTGATTTGCACTACAAATAGTGTGGAACAAGTTTCCAGAGTTTCAAATCTTCTTTTTGAAAATATTCGATTTGAAGAACCGGCTGCTTTACTAGGGCTACAGATTCCAAAAGGATTATTTAAGAATATTACATTCAGAAATATTACCATGAAAGGAGAACCCTTGCCATTATATGTAGATACCCATATTGATGGCTTGTTCTTTGAGAATGTGGTTCTTAACGGTAAAAAGATCTTAAGCGAAAAAGACCTCACTTTTAAAGTAAAGACATACGATATTAAAAATTTGAAATTCTCAAAATAAATCCGAATGGTTACTAAAAATATAAATTATAAAAACACTCCAATGAAGAAACTAATTCCACATCTTTTTGCGGCTATAATGCTTGTATTCTTTATAAGTTCATGTAAAAATCAAAAGAAAACTGATTTTGAAAAAACACAAAATGGCATACTGGTCCATACAGATAAAGGACAGGTTGTTTTTGAAGTGTTTGATGAACATATTATCCGTTGTATTGCCAACCCAAGTGAAATTGACACGACCGCTACTAGCAAAATTGTTGAAATTGAACCGGTTGCTGTTAAATGGAGCGTTGTTGAAGATGGAAATTCAGTGGGGGTTTCAACCAGTAAAATAAAAGCACTTGTAGATAAAACCACAGGTGCCGTCAGTTATTATGATAAGGATAACAAAGTGCTTCTTGCCGAACCCTCTGAAAACGGTAGGGTATTTGGAGAAAACACCATTAATGACAATAAAACACAGTTTGCACAACAAACATTCCTTACAGACACTAACGAGGCTATTTATGGATTGGGACAAAACCATACCGATAAACTGAACCTTAAAGGAAGTAGCATAGATCTGTACCAACAAAACACGGAAATTTATATACCATTACTGGTTTCTTCTAAAAACTATGGGCTTTTATGGGACAATTATGCGCACAATAAATTTGGAAACCTTAAAGCGGCTGAATTTATTCCAAATGCAGTCCTTGAAGATACATCAGGTAATGCAGGAAAACTGATGAGTGAATTTTATACGGATACGAATTTTAAGGATGCTGTGGAATGGGCAGATTGGGATGGCTCGATGGATTTTAACAAGAATATGGATAAATCGACAGGCATCAATTCCATCCGACTTTCAGGAAGCATCACGATTGATGAAGCTGGAGAATATGAATTGATCAAAGAAGAACGCGGGAAATTAAAACTTTATATTGATGATAAAGTGGCGATGGAATTTTGGCAAAGTATTCTAAGTACGCCACGCCCGGTACATGTTAATCTTGAAAAAGGTAAGCATAAAATTGTTATTGAATACACACAGATAAAAGATGAAATCCCTACCCTAAAATGGAGAATACCATCCGATAAAAATGAAAACATATCGCTTTGGGCGGCTTCAGCAAGAAACATTGACTATTATTTCATTTATGGTGAAAAAAACATGGACGATGTGGTTTCAGGTTTTAGAAAACTAACCGGCAAAACAACCTTATTACCTAAATGGGCCTATGGGTTTTGGCAATCCAGAAATAGATATAAAACCCAAGATGAGGTGGTGGATATGGCTAAAAAACTGCGTTCAAACAACATTCCTTTTGATAATATCGTGCTCGATTGGCATTATTGGGAAAGCAACACATGGGGAAGCCATTCGTTCAAAAAAACAGATTTTTCAGATCCCGATAAAATGACGAAAACGGTTCATGATTTAAATGCCAATATCATGATCTCTGTATGGGGAAAGTTTTATCCGGACACCGATAATTATAAGGAACTGGATGCTGCTGGTGCCATATATAAAAAATATGCAGATGAAAAAAAATTGGATTTTTTACAACAACTTAATTCGTATTACGATCCATACAACGCTGAAGGACGAAAAATATATTGGGACCAAATCAATAGAAATATCTATTCCCACGGCTTTGACGCTTGGTGGCTTGACGGCACAGAACCGGCATTTGATAAGGATTATAATGCCGACCAGCTTGCCTATTACATGGAGCCAAACGCTTTTGGAAAAGGATATGATTATGTAAACCTGTATGCACTTTTTAATAGCAAAGCCGTTTACGAAGGACAACGTTCTGTCGATCCCAATAAACGGGTCTTTATTTTAACCCGATCATCGTTTGCGGGTATGCAAAAATATGCTGCAAGTGCATGGTCCGGTGATGTGGCTGCCAGTTGGGATACATTTAGGAGTGAAATTGTAGCAGGATTGAATTACTCTTTATCAGGAATGCCGTATTGGACAGACGATATTGGCGGTTATATTTCAGAGATGAGAGATGGCACTTATTTCTATGATGAGTTTGAGGAACTTTTTACACGTTGGTTCCAATTCGGCACATTCAGCCCCATATTTAGGGTGCATGGGGACGAACATCCGCAAAACATGTTGGCGTTCAAAGAAAATTACAAGGATGCCCAGTTAAAATTTGACAAGCTAAGGTACCGCCTCATGCCCTATATCTATTCGCTTGCGGGCGCAGTTACCCATAAGGATTATACCATGATGCGTGGGCTGGTTTTCGACTTTGCCAACGACCCAAAAGTTTTAAATATATCGGATGAATTCATGTTTGGACCATCCCTTCTTATTTGCCCAGTAACCGAATATAAAGCACGGGAAAGAGCCGTGTACTTACCGGTTTCAAAAGGCGGTTGGTACGATTTCTGGAACGGTAAACATTATGAAGGCGGGCAAACCTATACCGTAACGGCGCCTTTGGATGAAATGCCCATTTTTGTAAAAGCAGGTTCTATTATTCCATTTGGGCCAGAATTACAATATACCTCAGAAAAGAAACCTGATCCTATTTTATTGAGGATTTATAAAGGGAGTGATGCAGAATTCAATCTGTATGAAGATGAAGGGGTTAACTACAACTATGAAAAAGGAAATTATTCAGAAATAAAATGGACTTGGAACGATGAAATGGATCAACTGAATATTTCTGAACCAAAAGGCACCTTTGATGGCATGCTAAAAGAACGGAATTTTGAAATAACCGTTATTTCCAAAGAACATCCTTTCGGCTATAATAAGGCTTCCAAAACATGGAAACAAGTTAAGTATTCGGGCGAAAATGTTAAAGTGGATTTAGAGAAACATTAAATTAAAATGATGAAATATTATAAACCATTAACAAGCTATCTGATGAAAACGAAACTGTACGTGATTGTTTTTATTGCAGTCGCTTCATTTTTCATGAGCTGTTCACAGAAAACATCTTGGGATAAGGAATTGGAAGTGACCCTAAATAAAATAGCGGATTCGCTTTCTTCAAATCTTAAGGAATGGAACGTGCCAGAACGTATTTTTAAGGTGGAGGATTTTGGAGCCGTTCCAGATGGTGAAACCATCAACACGCTGGCAATACAAAAAGCCATTGATACCTGTTCGTTAGCAGGTGGTGGCGTGGTTTTGTTTTCAAAAGGAAATTATGCTACCGGAACGATTGTGATGAAATCGAACGTGATGCTCGAAATCTCAGAAGAAGCAAAAATATTGGGCAGTTTAAACCTTGACGATTATCCGCCAAAAATAGAAGCATTAAAAAGCATCATGAGCGAAATGTACATATTTCAACAGTCGCTCATATATGCTGAAAAAGTAACCAATATTGGTATTAGCGGACAAGGAGAGATTTATTTTAGAGGTGAAAAAGAAAATTTTTCAGGTCCGGAAACCCAAGGTTTAATTGTTGGGCGCCCTTTGGGTATTAGAATGATTGAATGCAAAAACGTGGTGGTAAAAGACATTCTACTAAGAAATTCGGCGGCTTGGATGCAAAACTATCTCTACTGTGAAAATTTGATTTTTGACGGAATGAAAGTCATCAACCATGCCAATTTCAATAACGACGGACTTGATCCTGACGGTTGTAAAAATGTGATTGTAAGGAATTGTTTTATAAATGCGGAAGACGATGCCATGTGCCTGAAAGGAGCGAGCAACCGGCTATCAGAAAACATTTTAATAGAAAACTCCACATTCATAACTACTTGCAATGCGTTAAAAATTGGCACCGATACCCAAGGGTCGTTTAAAAACATCATTGCCCGTAATTTAGTTCTTGGTGGCATTCCAGATTCATTGGAATCTTTAATGGGTCGTGAAGCCAGCACAGGGATAACCTTAGCGACGGTTGATGGCGGCAATGTTGAAAATATATTGATATCGGATATTACCATTAACCAATCGCGTAGCCCCATTTTCCTTAGGATTGGGGATAGAGGGCGTGTTATGAAAGGTGTTAAAAAACCTGCACCCGGTTATTTGAAAAAAATCATTATTCGGGATGTAAAAGGCGAAAAAAACTTCAGACAAGGGTCGTTTATATCGGGCGTTAGTGGGCATCCCGTTGAAGACGTTGTTATCAAAAACGTAAACCTTTCCATGGAAGGTGGCGGCACCACCCAAATGGCAGGGGCTACCGTAGTAGAAGATGAAGGCGGGTATCCAGATGCACATCAATTCTCTAGGGAAGGGCTCCCTTCATATGGATTTTATATCCGACATGCTAAAAATATGGTATTGGAAAATGTAAACATTTCTCCCAAAAAAGAAGATGCCAGACCGCTTTTTAAATCGGGCGGCGATATACAAAATGTTTTTATAAATGGTAAAAGACTATGAAAAACCTATTAACATATTCCATACTGTTTTTTCTGGTCTTTTGTTCAAATAAAGGGCAAGCGCAAAGAACATTAAACTTCCCCAAGGTGGTTGAGTATGTTGAAAAAATGCCCAGTCCTGATAGTTTATGGATATTCATCATGGCAGGACAATCCAATATGGCAGGACGTGGACTGGTGGAACCGCAAGACACCATTGCCAATAAAAGAATATTGGCCATAGATAGTTTGGGCCACTGGATGTATGCCAAAGAGCCTTTAAATTTCAATGAGCCAACCATGAAAGGTTTGGATAGTGGATTGTCTTTTGCCAATGAACTGTTAGGTGCTATTCCATCTGGCATTTCAATTGGTCTTATTCCAAGTGCCGTTGGTAACACATCCATTGAACAATGGCTAGGAGATTCCATAAGCAGAAAGGTGCCATTGCTCACTAATTTCAAAAGTAAGGTGGAGCAATCCAAAAAATACGGAGAGATAAAAGGCGTATTATGGCACCAAGGTGAAGCGAACGCCAAGACGGAACTCATTCCTTATTATGCGGAAAATTTACGAAAGTTAACAAAAATGTTTAGAGATATAACAGGAAATGACGCATTACCAATTTTAATGGGACAGCTTGGTGCTTATGCTGAACCCATGGAGTGGCAACATAAGTGGGATGCCATAAATAATATAATTGATGAGGTGGCTGAAACCGATAAAAACACCTATGTGGTTTACACACAAGACTTGAAAAGCAACAGTGACAAGATCCATTTTAATTCTGAATCCCAAAGAAAATTAGGGAAAAGGTATGCAGATACATACCTAGAAGAAGTGATGGCAATAGCAAAAAAGTAAAATTAAAAATTCAATACCCATAAATAATGAGAAAATACATTCTACTTCTTATAATACCCATCTTCTATCAATGTTCAAATGCAGGAAAAACAGTGGTTCATGATGTTTACGATTATGGAGCAAAGGGAGACGGCGTTACCAACGACCATGATGCCATCCAAAAGGCCATCGATGCTTGCAAGGGCACTGGGGGCACTGTTTTATTTACAAATGGCAAATTTTTAACAGGCCAATTGATGTTAGGGAGCGATATGACCATAAAAATAGACTCTTCTGCAACGCTACTGGGCATTCAATCGGATTCACAGGAAGCATATCCAACGGGTATGTTGGAAACCCAATACCCTAATCGCATGTATGAAGATATGCAACGTAGGTTAATTTACGGCAACCATGTTCAAAATGTAACCATTACAGGAAAAGGCACCATTGACGGACAAGGAGATTTTGACCCTTGGATGAACGTAAAAAGCTTGGGTGCGGAAAAAGACAGGCCTACTATTTTATCATTTGTAGGAGCCAAAAACATTACAATTTCAGACCTTACCCTTTTAAAACCGGCTAGTTGGACCCAAGTGTACATTGAATGTGATGGTGTTACCATTCGCAATGTTAAAGTACGCACCGGAAATCTGTCACCAAACCGCGACGGTATAGACATTGTAGATTGCCATAATGTGTTGATTGAAGATTGCGACATCAAGTCTGAAGATGACGGTATCTGCTTTAAAAGTGGTAGTGAATATGGCTGCATCAATGCTATTGTGCGCAACTGTGTTGTGGATAAACTGAACGTAAATGCAGGAAACGGTTTTAAATTGGGAACGGACGCTCTCGGAAGTTTTATGAATTTTGAAGTCTCTGGACTGACCATAAAAAATGTCAAACGAAATTCGGCCATAGCCATTGAATCGATGGACGGTGCTATTATAGACAATCTCAACATTAGCGATGTGGAAATTTCCAATTCGGGTCAAGCCATTTTTGTGCTGTTGGCAGATAGGCGCCGAACGGTTCCGGGAAGAAAAACAAGAATAGGTACCATTTCCAATATCCATTTCAAGAATATAAGAGGTAAAAACTTTACCCAACAATATCCCTCCATCATTACAGGAATTCCGGGTCATAATGTCCAAAATATAACTTTTGAGGATCTGGATCTAGAATTAAAAGGAGGCATTGAAAAAACAGACCAAACGGTTATGGAATATGATGGATCATACCCAGAAGGATACAAATTTGGAGATACCAATGCCTATGGTTTTTTTATCAGGCATACAGACAGTGTTGAATTCATCAATTGCAACATAAGTTCAGAATTACCGGATGCCCGTGAATGGTTGGTACAACAAGACGTAAAAAATATAACTATAAAATAATATAACTAAAAAAAAAGGTATGGCTACCGTAATTGTAAATAGCCCAGTCCTCAAAAAGTTTAAAAAGCAATACGGAAAACCATACTGAATACAATTATTAATCTTTAAAACTTAAAATTATGAAAACAAAATTATTATTATTGGTGTTAAGCATGTTCTTAACATTGAATGTATTTGCACAACCTAAAAAAGTGCTTTGGGTTACAAATACCGTAGAAGCAGCACGGTATGGTACTTTTGATGATGCTTGGATAGCATTTTTCATCGATAAAGGATTTGATGCAAGTAAATTTAATCAAGATGATTTTGACCAAGCAAAATTGGACTTTATTAATGGTCCAACAGGTCCAGATATCGTTATTATTGCTCGCCATACAGATAGTGGAAAATTTAATGGTTCAGTGGCAGATTTATGGAATGCTATTAATAAACCCATGATTACGCTTAATCCTTATACTGTTAGATCTACCAGATTGCATTGGCTTCCAAGCGCAACCGACCCTATTCAAGGGGGTGTATTTACACAAAATGGCGCTACGGGTCCAGAAATAAGTAGCGCAAGCCAAATCATATATCCAAGTGATTATATTTTTAGAAATATTGATATAACTACTGCGCCAGATCTACGATATTACGCAGGTAACAGCTCGTTTACGGCTATTAGCCAAGTTGATGTGGAGCTAGGTACAAGTGGTAAAGTGTTATTTAACAATACGGAAGGCGCTGCAGCTTTTATACGTTTCCCCAAAGTGTTGAAACCTATACAGGTTCAGGGGTAACGCCACCTGCTGCTAGAACTTATTTCCCTATAGGAAGTGGTTCAGGAGGCGATAATTACGGGCCTCCAATAGCTTTAGGAATTGAACTTTTAATAAGTGAGATAAAATTGCTTTTAGATCCAACGTTAAGCGTTTCAACCATTACTGAACAAAACAACTTTAGTGTTTGGACTGATAATGTACAATCTACCGTGAATGTAAGCAATAGAACAGATGAATTGAAAACCATTGAAATTTTCAATATGACCGGTCAAAGAGTTAAAGCGATTAAAAATATCTCTGACTATAAAATTTCTATTGATGTAGCAGACTTGGCCAAAGGAATCTATGTTATTAAAATAGATAACATTTACAATAAAAAGTTTATACTAAAATAAGATAGATAAGATAAAGAACCCTGAAAAATGAGGACTAAACTTCAGGGTTCTTTATTTAATATTTAGTGCTGTTACAGCATAATGATACTATCAATGTATGGTTAAAAAAGATCATTGTAAAAAACATGTATTTTAAATGATATTGATCGTATCCACAAGACCACTAACTTTTTTACGTATTTATATGATATATAAGTAGTGAAATTGAAAAAATAAAGGCATTTAGCTTCTTAAAAAAATTAATAAAAAAGAAATGAAAAAAAATTTACACCTAATTGCAGTAGTAGTTTGCTCACTCCTGTATTTTTCACCTGTTTTTGCCGGAAATATAGAAACGTATCCGTTGGCATCTTGCTATACTGCGAGTACGTATTATACAGTAAAGGCAAACGGTGTGGACGTACCGGTTGCCGAATACAGGCCGCACGGCGATCTTCAGTATTACTTCGCACATCTTTCTGCAAGTGGCAGTAATACGTTTGAAGTAGATGGCGGAGAGGCTATTACCAATTATTCAATAAGCCCAAACGCCTATAGCATAACAGGAACAGTAAATACCACAAAGTTGGAATTTACAGTAAATGAATCTAGATACCTTCAAATCCAGATAAACAGTAAAACGGTACTGTATTTATTGATTGACCCCATTGAAGAAACTATACCCAACGCTTCTGGTGTTGGTATTTACAATATTACACAAGCCCCATATAATGCAGATAATACTGGTGCTACCGATGTTACTTTCTATTTTCAACAAGCTATTAATAATGCAGCTGCAAATGGCGGCGGAACGGTTTATGTTCCTGAAGGCGTATATCTCGTTAGAACCATTTATTTAAAGAGCAATGTGAATCTTTATTTAAAAGGAGGGGCTGCTCTATTGGCTAAAAACAGCAAATTTGAATTTCCTAATAGTTCCCTTCCCAACCATATTTTGAGAGTTGATAACGCCACTAATGTAAAAGTGTATGGCAGGGGTAGTATTTATACCCGTGGCAACCTATTGAATGGTAACGTTAGAACGGACAGTGATGGAGAATTTAGAATTGGGCCAGCGCAAATATCCAACTCGACCAATACAACTTTTGAGGGTATTTTATGTGTTGAGAGTACCGCATGGTCTTTAACTTTTGTTGAAGGTTCTAGTAACGGACTGGTAAAAAACGTAAAAATATTAAATGAAATGACATGGGCATGGAATGATGGCATTAACGTTATTGGATCTAATAATATAACAGTACAACATTGTTTTATATCAACGGCCGATGATACGGCAGCTATAAAAACACAAAATTTCCCGAAAGTACAACCAGGAGACCCTGTATATAATGTAATATATGATGATATAGTGATGAAATCCGGCATTTCATCAGGATTTAAAGTTGGCATGCAGGCAGAGGATGATATTTACGATGTTTGGGCGAAGAATATAAACGTGCTGGATTGTGAAAGAGCCTTCAATTTAGACCATTGGTACGGCGATGGGAATTTTTATAATATTCATTTTGTTGATTGGGTTGTGGATAAAATGACGGGTACTTCAACAAGTATTACAAAAGGCAAGTATGTGGATAGCCCATTTAGAATGGAAATTACCCAACAACCAAGTACGTCTTATGAGGTGGGTGTTGGTAAGATTAGTAATATTGAAATTACTAGAGTAAAATTCAATGATTTTGGAGCTAATGATTCCTATTTTTGGGGACAGGATGCTACCAATAACATTGATGGCGTAACGATTACGGATTTATATTTTGGGAATACACTTGTATTGAACGCCGCAGCGGGACACATTCAAAACAAAGGCTTTGCCACTAATATAACGTATAATGGCAGTTCATCGGTTGTAACTTTGGATAAGATAGAAGTTGATGGTGTGGCGATAAGTTATTTTGATAATGCAGCAACTACTTCTTTCTATCTTCCATACACCTATAATGTGTTGCCTGTTGTATCGGTAACACCAACTGCTGTTGGAGCTACTTACTCAATCACTCAAGCTACAAACTTAAGTGGGACTTTAGCTGAAAGAACAGCGACCATTGAGGTAACGTCTCAAGATACGGCTACTATAATGACTTATAAGGTAGAATTTGAAAAATTGCCCGAATTGGATCTGTTTCTATCCATCGGTCAGTCAAACATGGCAGGCAGGGCAACCATTAAGCCTCTTTTAGGTGATTTAGACCCTGTTGAAAACGCCTATTTAATGGCAGATGCCGGTCAATTTATTGATGCGGTAAATCCATTCAATCTATATTCCAGTACCAGAAAAGAGGTGGGTTTACAACAAATAGGGCCCTCATTTTCATTTTCAAAAAAAATTGCTGCTGCCATTAGCAACCAAATAGGATTTGTAGTAAATGCAAGGGGCGATACGGATATGGATGAATGGGATGAAAAAACTGATAATTTATACGCCCAAGCTATTTTAAGAGCTATTGAAGCCCAAAAATGGGGCACCTTTAAAGCGGTTTTATGGCATCAAGGAGAGGCAAATATCACACCGACCGAGGTAAGCGAGTATCCACAGCAACTGGCAAATTTAGTGGCCAATTTAAGAGACGATCTGGGGAATCCGAACTTGTTTTTTGTTGCGGGCCAACTGGGACAATTCAAAGCGGGTCATGCCGATTTTAATGAAATGCTTAAAACAATTCCAACGTCCATAACTAATTCAGCATGGGTTTCTTCTTTAGGATTGACCGATAAAGGCGATGGTCTTCATTTTGATAGAAATAGCCAAATAATATTTGGAGAAAGATATGCCGATAGAGTTTTAAATGCAATATATGGTGGTGTAGCTTCTAACCCCATTGTTGGTTTTACACAGCCTCTTGCTAATGCCAAAGTACCTGTGGGATCTGATTTAACTGTTATTGTAGATGCCATGGATATTGATGGCTCTATTGCCTCGGTAGCTCTTTATTTAAACAATGTTTTGTTAGATACAAAAGTAAGCGCTCCGTATGAATGGAGTGATTATCCACAATTAAAAAATCTTGCAGCGGGCCCTTATACACTAAAAGCGGTGGCTGCAGATAATGACACTTTTCAATCTGAAACAACCATAGCATTCAGTGTTTCGTCCAACCAAACGCCTATTGTAAGTTTTGCAGCACCTACGCCCACTGAAGGCGCACAGCTTTCAGTGAATAGTGTTTCTGTAAAGGTTAATGCCAGTGACCCTGATGGCTCCATATCAAAGATAGAATTATATATGGATGATAATTTTGTTAGGAATGAAGGGGTTGCTCCTTATTTATGGGGCGAGAATAGTCAAGATCCACTTTTAATGAACCTATCTGCAGGAAACCACACATTAAAAGCGATAGCATTTGATAACGATGGGGATACTGCCGAGGTTAGTGTTACATTTAATGTTTTAAACGATCCTCTTAGCGTAGATTCCAAAGAAAAGCTAAAATCTATATCAATATATCCTAATCCTGTTTCAGGCAAGAACTTTTATATGGATGTAAAAGGCAATTCCGTTTCAGAAATTTCAATATTTAGTATTACTGGTAAACTTGTGTATAAAAAATTGATTAATAGGAATAATAATACGTCTCTTATCACGCTTGACACTCCTAGTCAGTCCGGTTTCTATATAGTTCAAATTGTTGGCGCAAATGATGGTGTGTATATGGGTAAGTTAGTTGTGAAATAAAAACATTAATAATATAGAGTTGATAATCAGGGAGAGTTGTTATTATGTAACATCTCTTTCTGGTTTAAAAATATGTCAATAAATATATATCGAACTCATCTTGACTTTTTCTATTTCCTAAAAAACGGCTAAGATTCGTCCATATTTCGTTACCTTTTTTATGCGTAGCGATGCTATGCCTTTCAAAAAGTGCCTCATCTGAACAAATTTTATCTCGTTTTCGGTTAAAAACAAAAAGTCAAGATGAGTTCATCGTGTAATAAAATTGAAAAACTTTAAATGAGTTCATTATAAACTAAATTGAAATATAGATGAATCAAGTGGTTAAATTATGGTGCTTAGTAATTTTATTGTTTACGATTGGTGGTTGTGATAATCAAAAAAAGATCATTGATACCAAACAAGCACAAAAGCCTAATATCATATTTATTTTAGCGGACGATTTAGGTTATGGTGACCTAAGCTTAACAGGGCAGGAAAAATTTTCAACCCCAAATATTGATAAGTTAGCGATGGATGGTATGTTCTTTACACAACATTATTCCGGTTCAACGGTCTGTGCTCCTTCACGCTCTTCGTTAATGACAGGACAACATACTGGCCATACCTTTATTCGCGGAAATAGAGAAGTGCTTCCCGAGGGACAATACCCTTTAGATTCCACAGTAGTTACAGTGGCAGGGATATTAAAACAAGAAGGTTATACAACAGGCGCTTTTGGAAAATGGGGCTTAGGTTATCCATCTTCACAAGGAGACCCAAATAATCAAGGTTTTGACGAATTCTACGGCTACAATTGCCAGCGATTGGGCCATAACTATTATCCCTATCATTTATGGCACAACCAAACCAAGGAAATTCTTGAAGGAAACAAGCTAAAGCAAACGGATATGTACGCTCCTGAGTTAATCCATCAACAATCACTTTCCTTTATAGAGAAAAACAAAGACAGAAGCTTTTTCCTGTATTATGCCTCGGTGATACCTCATGCTGAATTGGCTGCTCCTGAGCGTTTTAAGCAAAAGTATCGTGCCAAGTTTTCACCAGAGAAAGAGTTTCAAGGAACTGATGATGGGGAGTTTTACAAAAATGGAGATTATGGCTCTCAAAAAGAACCACATGCCACTTTTGCGGCAATGGTGAGTTTATTGGATGAGCAGGTGGGAGAAATTCGCAAAAAAGTAGAAGCCTTAGGTATTGCAGAGAACACTATTATAATTTTTACTTCGGACAATGGTCCGCACGTAGAAGGTGGCGCTGATCCTGATTTTTTCAATAGTAATGCAAATCTAAGGGGGTACAAGAGGGATTTGTACGAAGGAGGAATACGTGTTCCTATGATTGCATATTGGCCAGGAAAAATAAAACCTGGACAAACTTCCGACCATGTTTCTGCATTTTGGGATTTTTTACCTACTGTTTCTGAAATAGCACAAATAAAACCACCTCAAAATATTGATGGTATTTCGTACTTGCCAACCATGTTAGGAAAAAAACAAGAAAAACATGGTTATCTGTATTGGGAGTTTCATGAGAAAGGTGGAAAGCAAGCAGTAAGAATGGGGAATTGGAAAGGAGTGCGCTTGAACATGGGTAATAATGCAAAATCTCCTATTGAACTCTATGATCTTGCTTCTGATTTGGGTGAAAAAAATAACATTGCAGATCAAAATCCAGAAATAGTGGAAAAGATCGATTCAATCATGCGCAAAGAACATAATTATTCAAAGGAATTTAGTTTTGGATATGAAAAATAATTGAAATTCATGGGGCTATCTTAATAACCTGAGTTCGACATAAGAATTCAGCCGAGTGAAAATTGGAGTGGGCGCTTGCCTTAGGGGCGCTAGCCCTGTAGTCTTAGTAGTAACAAAATGAGCCATGATGATGGATTAGGGGCTTTGGCCCTGACATCTTTGACAAAATAATTGTGTACGTGTTTGCCAATGTTTATTAAATTTCAGGGCTATATCTTTTTTGTTCATTATCGTGTCATTTTATGGAGATAACAGGGCTACGCCCCTTTTTATTTAATTAACGTTTGTATCTACGATGATTTTAGGGCTAACGCCCCTAATATTGTCTTATAAATCGTAATGGGTTTTAATCTTTTCAACACTTGATTCGCATAATAATTTAAAATACTTCAACAGAGTCTGAACTGAGCGAAGTCGAAGTGATCAATATAACATGGAACTACACTTTTCATACCGCCTTCATGTAAATAATATTCGGAAAAATAAATCACCTGATTTAGCCGCTCACTCTAATATCAAGAATTTTAAAAATATGGAATAAGCAACCGATCAATTTTCAAACTGCTTTTGATTATTTGTACAAAGCGATAATTGAACCCATCTTAACTTTTTGTTTTTAACCGAATCCCGATATATCGGGATGTCCAGGTGGGACCATTTTTGAAATACATGGCATATCGCTACGCATAAGAAAATAGACGGAATATGGGCGAATTTCAGCCATTTCTGCCGACAGGTTTTATGAAATAGAAAAAGTCAAGATGAGTTCATTAATGTACTAAAGGAAATCCCTCGGTAATGAAGGCTGTCTGCGTGTGTTTTGGCTGATTATAGATTACCAAAAAGGCTATTGCCTAACATTCAAGATGGATGGAACAGGAAAGGTTTAATCTCGGGAACTGGCAATAAAAAGAAAGCTTTTTATATCTTGCAACAGTATTATAAAAAAATGAAATTGTTTGGAAAAATAACGATGGAAAAACTAAATAGAAAAAATGTTGGGTTGGAAGAAAGACTTCCAATCAAAATTGTACAATTTGGGGAAGGCAATTTTTTAAGGGCCTTTATAGGTTACGCCTTTCAGGAATTGAACAAAGCAGCCAATTTTAATGCAGGTATTGCAGTTGTACAACCCATTGAAAGAGGCTTGGTAAGCATGCTGAACGATTAAGATGGTCTATATACGCTTTTTATGAAAGGTGTGAAAAAGGGTAAAGAAATTCAGGAAGTTGAGTTAATTTCCAACATCGTTAAAGCGGTGGATCCTTACGCTTATTTTACCGATTATTTAAGCTTGGCTAAAGAAACATCGTTAGAGTTTATCATCTCCAATACCACCGAAGCCGGTATTGCTTATGTGAGTTCTGATACACCAGAAATGCAACCACCAAGTTCATTCCCTGCAAAATTAACGGTGCTTCTGCACGAACGTTTTAAGCATTTTAATGGCGATAAATCTAAAGGTTTAACTATCATTCCATGTGAACTTATCAATCATAATTCGGAGACTTTAAAAGAGGTCATATTAAAGTACATAGCGGATTGGGATTTAGGCGATGATTTTAAAACTTGGATTTTGAAAAGCAATTCGTTCCATAGCACCTTGGTTGATAGGATTGTACCGGGGTACCCAAAAGATGGCATTGAAGCTTACAATGCACAGTTGGATTATCAAGATAATTTAATTGTTGCTGCCGAAGCTTTTTTACTTTGGGTCATTGAGGGAGGCGACGGTTTAAAAGCAAAATTGCCATTCCATAAAACAAGTTTAGACGTCAAGATTGTTGATGACATGCAACCGTACCGCACCAGAAAAGTGCGCATTTTGAATGGTGCGCACACGGCCATGGTGCCTTTTTCATTGCTTTACGGAAACAAAACAGTCAAACAATCTGTAGATAACGGATTTACCGGGCCTTTTATACACAAAGCGGTATTTGATGAAATAAATGAAACCCTTAACATGGATAGAAACGAATTAAATAGTTTCTCTGATGAAATTTTCGACCGTTTTAGAAACCCGTTCATCATCCATAACCTATCAAGTATTGCTTTGAATTCTATTTCCAAGTTCACGGTAAGGGTGCTGCCAAGTTTACTTGAATATGTAAAAATCCATAAAAAACTACCAACCAATTTAACTTTTGCGTTTGCCTCTTTATTGCGTTTTTACAAAGGCACTTGGCATGGGGAAACGTTGCCAGTTCAGGACAGTGACGATATTATTGCCAAATTTTCTGATATTTGGAAGTCTGACGATTATTTAGAAATAGCAAAAAACGCACTGAGCATTAAGGATTATTGGGGAGAAGATTTAACTAAAGTTGAAAACCTGACCGAAGCCATTGCTTTTGCCTTAAAAGAAATTGACGCCAACGGTATTGAAGCCGGATTTGCTAATTACAGCAAAAAGTTTTAAGTATTATAGTATAACCATAACAAATTACAGCCATGCAAAAAAAAATCATGAAAGTAAATGCATCGGACAACGTTGCGGTCGCTTTGGTCAATTTAAAGGCAGGAGAAGTAATCTCTTTTGAAGGACAGGACATTAAAGTACTGTCCGATACAAAATCGAAGCATAAAATAGCTCTGGAAAAATTTGGATCGGGCGCCAGAATTATCATGTATGGCGTTTTGGTAGGTTCTGCCAATGGAGCTATTGAAAAAGGCGACGTTTTAACTACCGAAAACGTAAAGCACCAAAGCGAAAAGGTATTTGGAAGGACTGAAACGCTTAGCTGGACCCCGCCAAATGTTGACAAATGGAAGGACCGGACGTTTTTGGGCTATCACAGGGAAGATGGCCAAGTGGGAACGGAAAACGTATGGCTGTTCTTCCCATTGGTTTTTTGTGAAAACCGGAACGTCGAAACCTTAAAAGAGGTTTTTGAGAAAGAGCTTTTAAAGCAAAAGGTAAACCCTTACCAATCATTGCTACGCTCATTGGTAGGCGGCGGTGAAGAAACTGAAGTGGCTTCAACATCCACAGATGTTTTTGAGAATATCGACGTGAAGTTCATCACCCACCCGGGCGGCTGTGGCGGTATTAGACAGGATTCTGAAAGTTTAGCCCGATTATTGGCAGGTTACGTAAACAACCCGAACGTTGCAGGTGCAACCGTTTTAAGTTTAGGCTGCCAAAATCTTCAGATAAGTGTTTTTAAAGAGGCTTTGAAAAACATCAATCCAAACTTGAAGAAGCCCGTTCTTATGTTCGAACAGCAAAAAATGGGAACGGTTAACGACATGTTATCCACCATAATAAAAGAATCTTTTGAAGCCATCAAAAAAGCGAATAACATGGAACGCAAACCGGCACCGTTATCTAAGTTACGGGTAGGTTTGGAATGTGGCGGTTCCGATGGGTTCTCGGGCATATCCGCCAACCCAACTTTAGGCGCCGTTTCGGATATGCTGGCGGCCTTAAAAGGAACGGCCATTCTATCCGAATTCCCAGAACTTTGCGGCGTGGAGCAAGAATTGGTAAACCGGTGCGTGGACGACCAAGACGGCAAAAAGTTCTTGGAATTGATGAAAGCCTATGAAAAGTCTGTTATAGATGCAGGTTCAGGGTTTGACATGAACCCATCGCCCGGGAACATAAAAGACGGGCTAATTACCGATGCCATGAAATCGGCAGGCGCTGCCAAAAAGGGTGGGACCTCACCTGTGCAGGACGTTTTGGATTATGGCGAGTATACCACCAAACCGGGCCTGAATTTATTGTGCACGCCAGGCAATGATGTAGAGAGTACAACGGCCATGGTAGGCTCCGGGGCCAATGTGGTCTTGTTTACAACAGGTTTGGGAACGCCCACAGGAAACCCCATTGCCCCAATCATTAAAGTGTCTTCAAACACAGAGCTTGCAGAGCGCATGCCGGACATTATTGATATTGAAACAGGGGCGGTCGTTCGCGGCGAAAAAACCATTGAGGAAATGGCCGATGAGATGCTTGAATTTATTATAAAAGTAGCCAGTGGAGAAGTTCAGACCAAGGCAAAATTATTAAATCAAAATGATTTTATCCCTTGGAGAAGAGGCGTTTCGTTGTAGAACAAAAGGTTTCAAGAAATTGAAAGCTTTTTTGCATGAATTAGTACAGATTGATCTAATTTTAAATTTCTAATATAATTGCTTCTAACCTGAGTTCTATAAGCAAGAATCAAAATAACTGAATATCAATCACATTCGTCATTGCGAGACCCAATAAAAAAAATTATCAAGCTATATTGTTGACAATTAAATTGAATTTGAAACTGAAAATTTGAATATATGGATGGTCCCCTAGAGGGGACTTTAGGGGGTTTTTAAAATTTGAGCACTATTTATATATTTGAAAATCAAATATATAAAATACTTGTCAATGGTAGGAGGCACGACGAAGCAATCTGCTAATACTTTATTTCAATTTTGATTTAGTTTCAATTTTAAGAGATTGCTTCGCTTTTTTTCCAATGAAAAAGCTACCATTGACATCGTATTTAACTAATTTAAAATCAAGTATTTATGAAATATCATTTTTACTGCTTGAATTTTTTTTCTTGGGGTCTCGCAATGACAAAATTATTAAACTTCTGATTATTAATAGTATGCACTAATTCTTATGTCGAACTTAGGTTAGTGATATAATCGATATTCGGATTATCATTATCTTTTAAAACATGGATGCCTGCTGAATCACTAGGTGTATTTCCCTCCGTACCCAGGCAAACCATGTGGTTTTTGTCCAAACTTTTTATAAATGCAGCCGTTTTTTGCGTCCAAGCTCTAAAAGCATCTGGCACATCATAACCACGAGGCTCGTTGGATAATTGCCATGCCATAATGGTAGGATCATTTTTATATCGCGCACCTGTAATGGAATTTTTTCTGTTGATGGTTTTCTCCAGATGGTTTTCCATCAATTTTTTGGCAGTTTCATTAGTATAGAATAGTTTCGAATAATTTGTAAAATCATCCCAACTGGTGTCTTCATCTTGTGGAAAAGGAATGGTGCCTTGTCCGCTCCATTTTAAATATTGGGGAAAACCACCGCTCCAAGTCCAAAAATTACCCATAACCATAACAGCGGTCATGTTTCTTTTTGCCATTTCAGAAAGTAAAAAGTCCAAACCATCCCAAAGATCTTCATTATATTCACCAGGACCCGTTTGTAATGCGGGGTGAATGGCGTACCTCATGTCTTCATCCCCTTCACTAGCTGCCAAAATCCTTAAGTTTGTAATACCATTTTTTTGTAATTGGTCGAGTTCGCTTATCAAACGTTTTTGGTCGCCATTTTCAGGCGCCCCTAAGTTCATGCCTTGCCAATAGTTGGCCCCAATAAAAGTATAAGCTTTATCGTTTTTTATAAAATTTCCGTTTTCAACTTTTATAAAAGAATTTTGACCGGGTTTTGTTGTTATTTTAGAAGTTTTACATCCAAATGAAACCAGCACGGTTGATGCTATGATTATGGATAGAAGTCTGTTTTTTCGCATGTTATTCATTTTGTTGTAAATGTTTTAATTCAACAGTGTTTATATCCAGTTTATTTGCTGAAGATAAGTCCACCCATTTGGTTTCATGGGGCAGCAAATCAAAATAGTTATCGGACAGAAAAACCGATTGGTTTGGGAAGTTTAAATATAAATCCTTTACCAATTTGTCGGCTGAAACTTTTAGGAAGCTTTTGCCATCTCTTTCAACCATTTCTGTTTTTATTACGGGTTCTTTAAACTTCAAACGTTTTGGTTCTTTAAAATAATAAAGATTCTCTGAACGTATATTGTCCGTACCTAAAAATTCAATTTTTAAGACCACTTTCTTCGAGTTTGCTCCTCTTAAAATTTTTCTTGTGGGTATTTCATAAATTTTAGTGCTTGTATTTTGAACGAGATTCACGGGCAGTGATCTTGAAGATTTTTCTTTGCCATTAAAATTTAACAGAGTCAGTTTTAAAGTACCTTCAGTATCTTTCAATAAGTCTGATACGCCAATAATTGCCATGTTTTTACCTATGGGTTTGGCACTTATCAAAATGGGTTCATAAGCTTTTTTTATGATGTAATGGGCTGCTTTCCATTTGTGGTAATAATCGGTGCTGCTCCAACTTGCTACGGGCCAACAATCGTTAATCTGCCAGTACATGGTACCCATACAATAAGGCATGGCACCACGATGTGTTTCTATGGCTGTTTTAAGGGCGCGTGCCTGTAATACTTGGCTCATATATAAAAAATCCTCAAAATTATTGGGCGTTTTATAGTAAAAGCCCATATATTCCTTAATACGCAAATTGCCAATGCCACTGCGTTGGTGCGACGCCATAACGGGACTTTCAATATTATAATCTTCAGGCAAAGCGTATTTTTTAACCGTTTCAAAGTCTGGAAACGACTGAAATCCGTATTCGCTCATAAACCGTGCTTTGTACTTTTCAAAATCCTCAAAAGAATGTAGCCCGTGCCATACGCCCCAATAATGCATATCGCCCGACGTGTTTTCATAACCGGCATGCTTTTCCGGTTCAAAACCAGCTTGTGGGGAAGATGGCCAGTATGCATCCCCATCAGTATAGGTTGTTACCACCGTGGGCAGTATATCATGAAAAATAGTGAGATATGTTCTTTGTATTTCTTCCTGTTGCGTTTGGGTATATAATTCCTTCCAACCCCATCCACCTTTTGTATAATGGTGCCACGCGGCATTTATTTCATTATTACCGCACCATAAAGCAATACTTGGGTGGTTCCGTAAACGTATTACATTATCTATGGCTTCTTGCTTGATGTTTTCCAAAAAAGGGGCATCTCCAGGATACATGGAGCAGGCAAACATAAAATCTTGCCAAATTAGCAAGCCATTTTCGTCGCAGAGTTTATAAAAATAATCATTCTCATAAATGCCGCCGCCCCACACACGCAGCATATTCATGTTGGCATCCACGGCATCTTTAATAACTTTTTCGTAATCGTTTTTGGTTACCCGTGGTAAAAAGTTGTCGTTGGGAATGTAGTTGGCGCCTTTTATAAATACCCGAATGCCGTTGAGTTCAAACAAAAAGGATTCGCCAATACTGTCTTTTTCACGAATCAATTTTAAGCTTCTTAAACCCGTTTCAGCTTCTTTTTTACAGATAATTTTACTTGTTTGGTCTAAAATTTCGACAATGAATTCATATAAATTAGGTTCTCCCAACCCTTTTGACCACCATAATTTAGGGTTTTCAATAGCAAACGGCAACGATACTTTTTGAATTCCGGTGTTAAAGTCCACATTTGAAGACGTATAAACAACATGCGTGCTTTGGTTTATTATGTTGATGCTACCCGAAAAAGGTTCATCAACTTCCAATTCTACATCCAAGATCAATTCTGCTAGGTCTTTTGTAACTTTGGGTTGTTGAATGAATACATCGGTTATTCTAAGATCGTTCCAAGCTTTTAAAATGATAGGTCGCCAAATTCCTGAAGTGACTAAACGTGGTCCCCAATCCCAACCGTAATGATAGGCGGCTTTTCGGGTAAAAACGGATACTTTTTTGTTGCCTATTTCGCCATTTTCAGATTGATCGTTGATGGCGGGATAGGGGTAAGGAGCAGTTTCCAATAATTCCAAGCCTTTTTTTATAGGGGAATGAAGCAGCACTTTCAATTTATTATCACCAATTTTAACCAAGGATTTGATATTCACTTCCCAAGTTCTGAACATATTATCCGCCTGCAATATCAAACTATCATTTAAAAACACATCGGCATAGGTATCCAAACCTTCAAAGTTTAACACCATGTTTTTCTTTTCAAATGCTTCCGTGGTGATGTTTAAATTGGTAGTGTATTCCCAATCTTTTTTATCGATGCATTGTTGTTGTTTTTCATTGGTGCGATAAAAAGGATCTTCAATAAAGTTATTCGCTATTAAGTCGGTATGGATAGTTCCGGGAACTGTGGCTTTCCCTGTAATTGTGCTATCGATTTCCCTAAAAATCCAATCAGTATCGATATTTTTCGTTATCATATTCGAAGATGTTTCTTGTGCTTTGCAAGGGTTTAAATAAGAAATTACCAAAACAAGCACTATTAGTTTTTTCATCATTTCTTTTTAAGAGTTATATCTTTTAGTTCAATGGATTTTTCTCCGGGAATTTTTACGGCGGAAATTTTTATGGTTTTCGGTCCTTTTGATACTTGTAATGTTCAGGAATGGTTTCAAATTTATAGTTGCCGCAATACTGGCTGTCGCTTTTTTCGCTATAGGTTCTTCCTCTAAAGTAGAGTCTTTATAACAATTAAAAAATAGGATGAGGCCCGATAAAAGCGTGATGTGGTGTAATTTTATCTTCATTATCTTTATGTTAAATTATTGAAAATTAATATTTAAGTAAAAATAAACCTAAAAAGGATGCTCGGTTAGTATTATTTTATCATTTGCTAATCCTATATTTCCATGCCAAAACCGGATGGATCAATAAAAAATCAAATATCACCATTAAATTTTGTTAAGAGTGATTTTTTGCTTTTTTTGAAGCGGTTATGTAATTATTATTTCACTATTTTTAACTAATAAACTTAAGTACATGACAAAATTTTAAATAATAAGTTCAAATCATTAAAAATGAGCTCCTTAATAATTCCTCCCCTTTTTTTAAGGGGAGGTGCCGATAGGCGGAGGGGTTAACGATAGAAGCTATTTAAATATCAACGAACTGTTTTTGTCATGTACTAAACTAATAAACATTATTTAATTCACAATTGAAGATCCAGGACTATTAGTTACTTATGGCTCTTAAAAAATAACAAATAAAATGACAAAATTATTTTCGCTTAGAGGAAAAATCCAAAATTATGCGTGGGGCGGAACCCAATTTATCCCTAATTTGTTAGGAATTGAGCCTGACAATAAAAAATATGCCGAATATTGGCTTGGTGCCCATAACAACGCACCTTCTGTTTTAATAACGAAGGAAGGCGAGAAACCTTTAAACACGTTTTTAAATTTAGATTTAAAGAACACCTTAGGAAACCGCATAGCAGATAAATTTGGGCGATTACCTTTTTTATTCAAGGTATTGGATGTGAATGACATGTTGTCCATCCAGGTGCACCCCACCAAAGCAGAAGCCATTAAAGGCTTTAAAAGAGAAAACGAATTGGGGATTCCGCTCAACGCCCCCAACAGAAACTATAAGGATGATAACCATAAGCCTGAAATTATGGTAGCACTTAGCGAGTTTTGGTTACTGCACGGTTTTTTGACCAAAGAAAAATTGGCAAAGGTACTTGATGAGGTTCCTGAATTTCATGCTTTACGTTCTGTTTTTAAATCGGAAGGATATTTTGGACTGTACAAAACCGTTATGGAGCAAACACAAGAGGAAGCCAATAAAATGCTTGGACCGTTAGCAGATAGGATATTACCGCTTTATGAATCAGGAAAATTAAGTAAGTCAAGTCCCGATTATTGGGCTGCCAAAACGGTTGCCCCGGCAAATGATGTATCTGTTTTGGATAAAGGAATTTACTCCATTTATTTTTTCAATATTGTGAAAGCAAATAAAGGTGAAGCTGTTTTTCAAGATGCTGGAATTCCACATGCCTATCTAGAAGGCCAAAACATGGAGTTAATGGCAAATTCTGATAATGTTTTGAGAGGCGGCTTAACGCCAAAGCACGTTGATGTTGCGGAATTGCTTAAACATGTGGTTTTTGAAGCTACCGTTCCCAACATTATGCAGGGAGAATTGCAAAGCGATGGCTTGGAGCGCATTTATAAAAGTCCTGCTTCCGATTTTGAATTGAGCCAGATTGTTTTAAATGCCACTTCAAATTACAAAGCAGAAACCAAAACGGCCCAAATTCTTATAGTTATTGAGGGGGAAGCTACTATTGCCGAAGGTACTACATCTCTAGCTATTAAAAAAGGAGACTCGGTGATTTTGCTTGCAAATAGTAGGTATCAAATCTCATCAACTTCTTACGCAGCGCTGTATAAAGCGACAGCACCTTAAAATTTATATTCGATTGAAATTAAGTACCTGAAACGAGCATGTTAAAAGCATTATCACCCAACGAAATGATTAATAGCGAACAGTCCCGATAGCTACGGAATGACCAATAAAAAACAATAATATAAACACATAAAAAATTAAATTAATATCAATGGAAAGCAATAAAAATTAAAAAGCCCGAAAACATTGGGTTTTCAGGCTTTTTGAATAATTCTAGAAGTGTTCTAGTGACCTGGCTGGGATTCGAACCCAGGACCCTTTCATTAAAAGTGAAATGCTCTACCAGCTGAGCTACCAAGTCGTGTTCTCCTTTACGAGGGTGCAAATATAAAATGTTTAATTAATAAAACAATACTTTTTTTGAAGATTTTTTCGTTTTTTTGCGTGGCTAATAGGTATGTTTTTAATAATCAATTTATAAGAAGAAAATGATTTTAGTTTTAGTTGGATATATGGCTTCTGGAAAGTCGGCCATAGGACGAGTTTTAGCCAATAAATTAAACTACAGGTTTATTGATTTGGATGATTTTATCGAAGAAAGCGAAAATTCAACCGTAAGCGATCTGTTCAAATTGAAAGGGGAACTGCATTTCAGAAAGCTGGAAACGCATTATTTAAACGAACTTTTGCATTCACAAAATAATTTGGTGCTTGCATTAGGTGGCGGCACACCTTGCTATGGCAATAACATGGATTTGATTTTAAATGCTGATCATGTGAAGAGCATCTATTTAAAAGCATCCATCCCCACTTTAATAGGCCGTCTTAAAAACGAGAAAAGCAAACGCCCATTGATTGCCCATATAGAAACGGCCGATTTACTGGCCGAATTTATTGGGAAACATCTTTTCGAGCGTTCACAATTTTACAGTTTAGCGCAGGTAACGATAACAACAGACCATAAATCTGAAAAAGATATTATTGAGGAATTGGTTTTTAAGCTATTCTAAAATAACCTCAAATTTTTTGCCATCCAATATCACGTTAACATGTTCGTGTAAAGACGTAGATAATGAAATACCTTTAAAATCGGCTTTCACAGGGAATTTTTTATGGTTCCTGTTTACTAAAACGGCTGTTTTAAATTGCTTTAGAGGCACGTTTAAAAAGTGCTTTACCCCATAGATCAAGGTAGTGCCTGAATTCAGAACATCGTCCACCAATACCAACGATCTGTTTTCATAATCTTCTGGTTTAATGGAGGTCTTAACGGGTTGCGACGGATTTTTTTTGTCAATACTTACTTTACAGAGTATCGGATTGATATCGGATATTTTCTCAAGTACAGATTTTAATTTTTTTGCAAAAATATATCCGTTACTATCAATTCCAGCTAAAATAACTTCGGTTTCATATACATTGTTCTCATAAATTTGAAAAGCAATGCGTCTAATTTTATGGTTGATCTCCTCGTGGTTCAATATCACATTGTTGGTAACATTCATGGTTGTTGCGTTGTATTAAAGTACTGTTTTAAAGTCACAGTTGACCGATTAAAATATTTTGTATTTGTTTAAATTATTGCTTTCGTTGCCTTTCCAGGGTTTTTGAATTATTTTGTTTAAAAAAAATAATAATATACTTTGTACTCTTTTTTTGTTAGAATCAAGTCTATGTTCTTTTCCCGATAGCTATCGGGACTATCAGCGTAGCGGTCTTAAATCTTAATTCGGACAATACTGTTTTAAAGTATAAAATTACTCATTTTTACGTGTTTATGTTATTTTTTTTCAGAGGAAGTTGCAAAGAGCAATCATTCTTCGGAGTCTGAATCTTTCAAAGGTGTTTCATCTTTAAAACCCTCAATAGCTCTTCTATCTTTTTTAGTGGGTCTGCCAACACCTTTTTTCCTATAATAATCTTTGGAGTATTTTAAAAGCTCTTGCGCTTCAAATTGCTCTTTAGGTGTGGTATCGGTTCTATAAATATCAACTAATTTGGCACCAATTCTACTTTCAGGAATATCATTAACAGTAAGGCGGTAGTTAATTTGGTCTTTTCTTAATTCAATAACATCTTGGGCATAGACTTCCCTGCTGGGTTTAACAACATCTTGGTTTACGCGCACATGCCCTTTTTTGCAGGCCGTTGTTGCCAGCGTTCTGGTTTTATAATACCTTACACACCATAAATACTTGTCTATGCGCATACAATTAAAATTAAAACTACGTTAATGTTGTTATGCAAAATTATATTTAAATTGTATCTTGCGCCTCAAAAATAAGGAATAATCGAATAGTCTCGATTTTTGAACTTTGTTTAATAAAAAATTTGCATTCGTCCTTTTTAAAAATTGAATAATCAAATGAACTTAAGAAAAATCAGTCTATATATTGTATTTTTGATAGTTGGTTTTGTATCCTGTAAAAAGGATGACACACCAACAATTGAACCTATTGTATTAAGAGACAGAGCAGAACAGAATCTTGCAGATATGGATTCCTTGAACAAGTATTTAGACACCCATTATTACAATGCTACTGATTTCGCATCGCTTCCAAACCCAAAAATTTCCGATATAATCATTATTAAGGTTTTAGATGGAGAAAATGTTCCTAGTGGCTATACGAAGCTTAAAACGGCTGTAGGAGAACCTAAAAAATTGGTTTATAAGAATATTGATTACGAATACTTTGTATTGGAATTGAATAAAGGAGGGGGAGATTCTCCAACATTTGCTGATAACATTCGTGCAAACTATGAAGGATTTACAATTGATGGAGCAGTATTTGATAGTCAAGGTTTAGTGAATCCAGTACAAAACCTTTTCGATTTAACTAAAGTAATACTTGGATGGACAAAAGTGTTTCCAGAATTTAATACTGCTGAATCTTTTGTTGATAATAGTGATGGCACGGTAAGTTTTACTAACACCGGAATGGGCATGATGTTCCTGCCTTCGGGATTGGCATATTTTCCTGACTTTACCAATAGCATAAGTCCGCCCTTATGGTATTCACCTTTGATTTTTAAGTTTGAATTATTACAGATGTTTCAAAATGATCATGATGGGGATGGTATCCCGTCTTATTTAGAAGATTTAAATGGAAATGGAGAGCTTGTTACAGCCGATTTTTTGGCAGATGACGATACCGATGGTGATGGAAAACCAAATTACTTAGATGCTGATGATGATGGAGACGGTATTTTAACCAAAAATGAAATTACTGTAACCAAAATTACAAAACCTACTGTAGAGGAAGTAAAAATGGTTTCTTTGGAATACAATCAGGTACTGTTAAACAAAATAGTTAAAGAACAAAACGGCGAATTTACAGGCACCATAATAACTTTTAAAGATACCGATG
>NZ_JBFVFE010000043.1:0-35305 GCF_052728615.1 Mariniflexile sp.
CATAAAAGCAAAAAATGGAACAGAATCGTCAAATTATGTCAAAATGCTGCATAATGGGAAATTTGTCGTACACCCGTAAGAATTGAATTAAAATCTCTATCTGAAAAAATAAAAATTGACTATTCAACTGAATTAAATTGGAAATGGAAATGAACTATTTCCAATAATGGTTATAAAAATCGCTTCTTTGTATCTAACCTAATTATTTAGTGCCTTTTTTATCTACTTGCTGGAAATCCGTACTCTTTTTAAACGCTGATTTTAATAGCCAAAACCGATAAGCACTCCTCAAAAACCCCTACTCCATATACTTCCCCTTTTTACTTCCTTCATACATCACATATTTAACCAAACGTGCTTCCAGCTTCGCATTAAACAAATGTATTTTACGTGAAGGTCGTAAGCCTACATGCTTTAAAGCATCGAGGTTTGAGGTAATAAACCAAGCATCGGTATTTGGGTAATTTTGTTTTAGGGTATCGCCAATGTTTTTGTAGAATTCTTCCATATCAATATTTAAACGCTCGCCGTAGGGCGGGTTAAATACCATGTGCAGTTTTTCGTCGCCGCCTTTTTGGGTTTTAAAAAAGTCTTCGTGTTTTATTTCAATAAAATCATCCAATTGGGCATTTTTTACATTTTCGATGGCTTTGGTTACGGCACTTGGTGCTTTGTCGTAGCCTATAATTTTATGATGGAAATCGCGGGTTTTAGCCAGTAATGATGCTTCTATTTTTTCAAAAAGTTCTACATCCCAATCGTTCCAACGCTCGAACGCGAATTCTTTACGCATCAGGTTTGGTGGTATGTTGCAGGCTATCATAGCGGCTTCAATAAGGATGGTTCCAGAACCACACATAGGGTCCGTAAAATCGGTTTGCCCATCCCAACCCGACAGCATAATCAATCCTGCTGCCAGAACTTCGTTTATGGGCGCGATGTTAGTTGCCATTTTATAGCCTCGTTTATGCAAGGAATCACCTGAAGAATCCAACGAAATAGTAACCTGGTGCCTATCTATATGCACATTGACTTTTAGATCGGGGAATTTTAAATCGACATTAGGGCGTTCGCCGGTGGTGTCGCGAAACTTATCGACAATGGCATCCTTTGTTTTTTGTGCAATGTATAGTGAGTTTGTAAACAAATCGGAATGAATGGTGGCATCAACCGCAATGGTTCCCGATGGTTTTACATACTGTTCCCAGGACATTTGGTAGAGTTTGTTATATAAATCCTGCTCGTTGTTTACCGTAAAACTATGTATGGGTTTTAATATTTTTATGGCGGTACGCAAGCCTAAATTGGCTTTGTACATAAAGCCTTTATCGCCCGAAAAAGAAACGCTCCTTACCCCCGTTTTAACGTCTTGTGCGCCTAGTTGCGTGAGCTCTTTTGCCAACAAATCTTCAAAACCAAATAAGGTTTTTGCTAACATACTGTAATTTTCTTCCATTTTTTAAGTCGAATAGATTGCAAAAATAACGTAATTTTGCGGCAAACACGATGTTTATTGAGATTTAGGTTAAGGATTAAAGCGGCATCCTTTTTGTGAAGCGTTGGAACTATACACTTTCATTGAACCGAACGTATATGGATAGTGAGATCCCGAAACAAGTTCGGGACTGCTTCGCAGAAAGATATAGCGGAAAGCCTGACCCCCGATTTTTCTTCGGGGGTAACCCCCAAATAAAACAAAAAGATTCCTGCCTTCGTAGGAAGTTGATATGAATAAAGACACAACTACTTGGTTTACTTCTTGGTTTGATACGCCATATTACCATATTTTATATAAAGATAGAGACGATACCGAGGCGCAACATTTTATGGATACGCTTACGGGGTATTTGAATATTCCCGAAAATGGAAAAATTTTGGATTTGGCTTGTGGGCGCGGGCGACATGCGGTGTACCTAAACTCTTTGGGGTTTGATGTAACGGGTGCCGATTTGAGCGAAAACAGCATTGATTTCGCCAAACAATTTGAAAACGATACCTTGCATTTTGAGGTACACGACATGTGCAAACCGTTTAACAAACCGTTTGATGCTGTGTTCAATTTGTTTACCAGTTTTGGGTATTTTGATAATGATGTTGATAATTTGAACACCATTAAAGCGATTAAAACCGATTTAAACGATGCTGGTTTTGGGGTGATTGATTTTATGAACAGTGAATTTGTGATTGACACCTTAGTACCCGAGGAAGTAAAAACAGTGGATGGCATTGATTTTAATTTGAAACGTTATGTGCAAGATGGCTATATTGTAAAAGATATTAGCTTTACTGCCAATGGCGACGATTTTAAATACCAAGAGCGTGTTCGGGCTTTTACTTTAGCCGATTTTGAAGCGCTTTTTGGGCAAGCCGGTGTGTATTTATTGGATGTTTTTGGTGACTATAAATTGCATAAATTTAATGCGAAAACATCGGAACGTTTAGTGATGGTTTTTAAATAGATTTTGATGAGAGAAGTTATTAATATGAATTCGACATAAAATTACCTTTATAACATTGAAAACAAGATGTTAACGGTATATGTTAGCAGCTGGTTATCCCCTTGAGGGGATTATAGGGGTGTAACTGGTTTGAAATAACACCTCCCAAACCCTCCTCAAGGAGGGAATACTCTCTATAAAATTATATATTTCGTTCCTAACGATTATCTTGAATTCAGGTTATTAGGGAGGATTGCCAGAAACTAAATAATCAATAACTTTGTAACAATTACAAAAAAAAATGAACAAATTTCTGTTACCTATACTGGCCGTTATTCTTGGCTTTATCTTAGCTGTTGTTACCAAAAAGCAAAAAATGTGGAACACCAAGCTCCTACTCTCTTTTAGTGGCTCGTTTTTACTGGCTTTAACCCTTTTTGAATTGCTTCCCGAAGTGTATGAACACCTAGACGCCAAACGTTCCGGTTTGTTTATTATGAGCGGTATTTTACTGCAACTGGTATTGGAATTGTTCTCAATGGGTGCCGAACATGGCCATGTGCACATCCATAAACACCAAACGGCGTTTCCGTGGCTATTATTTATAAGTTTGTGTATCCATAGCTTTTTAGAAGGATTTTCAATACACGACCACAACGATATGGTTTACGGTGTTTTGGTGCATAAAATTCCTATTGCCACTTTAATTACCATGTTTTTATTGCAATCGAAATATAGTAAAGCACAAATTGCCGTATTTTTATTGATTTTCGCATTTATGACCCCGTTAGGTACTTTTATAGGCAATACCTGGGAAGCTATTGCCGATTATTCGCAAATTATCAATGCCATTGTAATTGGTATCTTTTTTCATATCTCAACCACCATTTTATTTGAAAGTGGCGATGGGCACAAATTCAACCTATCGAAATTTATATCTATTGTTGTGGGGGTTGGAGTGGCGTTTTTGATTTAAAAATGAACAAAGAAAAGAGAGAAAAGAATAAAGCAAACAAACTTTGAACTTAAAACTTTGAACTTTGAACTTTGAATTTTTTGAATGTTTAGCAAAGAAGAATCTAGAGTATTACGACACCAATTTTGGACAAGTTTCGGGAAATCGTTTCCACGGAAATGGATCTTGTACGACACCAAACTGAAAGGATTCTCGTTTAAATTCCATTTTGATACGAAAACCGCTTTGGTAGCTTTAGATTTGGAAGATGTCCCGATAGCTATCGGGATGGAATTCCAAATAAAATACTGGGAAAAACTAGTGGCTTTAAAATCCATTCTTTTAGATGATTTTTTACCCGAAGCCATTTTTGAAGAGGCATATATTCTTGAAAACGGGAAGGAAATTTCAAGAATTTTTGTTTCTTTAGACCAGAAAGTCTCCATTCACAATAAAAATACCTGGCGCGATGTGATGGTTTTCTTTAATGAAAAGATGACCTTATTCGAAGCCTTTTTTGAGGAATATAAAGACGTTATTGAAAATTAATCTCTGCGTGACTCTGTGCCTTCTTTGCGGTTCTTTGTGGCATAGTTATTACACTGAGGCTTCACAAAGGAGGCACAAAAATCACAAAGCAAAATTAAGTAAACTAAAAACAAAATTATGATCATTGATATTCACACCCACATCAACAACTACCATGAAGACCGTGTTATTTCCTTAGAAGGTTGTTTGGACGAGCTTACCGAAAGCATGAAAAAGAACAACGTAGATTATTCTTTGGTGTTAACATCATACAAAGTAAATGAGCACCGACCAAGTACCAAAAAGGTTGTGGAAGCCATAAAAGGTTATGATAATTTGGGTGTAGTGGCTGGCATCAGTTACCTTAATTACAACTACAAGGACATTATAGAAATTAGCAGTTTTTTAGACCAAAAACTTATAAAAGGATTGAAATTCTATCCTGGGTATGAGCCATTTTACCCTAACGACAGTCGCTTAAAAGTGTTTTATGATATGGCGATAGAATACGATGTTCCCGTTATGTTTCATTCGGGCGACACCTATGCCCCAACTGGTAAGGTAAAATACTCGCATCCGTTGCATATTGATGATTTAGCGGTAGATTATCCAAAGATGAAAATCGTGATTTGCCATGTTGGAAACCCTTGGATTCGCGATTGTATGGAAGTGGTTTATAAAAACGACAACGTATATGCCGATATTTCAGGACTGGTGCTTGGGAATTTTTCCGAAAAATTTGAGCGTTTCATGAAAAAGGAAATAGAAGAAATGATAACCTATGCTGGCGACCCCAATTATTTGCTCTATGGAACGGATTGGCCTATTTCGAACATGGATTCGTATCTAAAGTTCATGAACCAACTCGATTTGCCACAAGAAAAAAAGGAATTGATTCTTTGGAAAAATGCCGAAAAGTTATTTAAAATTGATGTTTCTAATATTAAAATTCCAAAAAAATAAAATTCCCTGTCTGCCGACAGGCTGGCAAATTCCAAAAAAAACTTTTAAACACTCATTTTTTTTTCCATTTGGTAATCGTCCATAATATAGCCATTACCAATATCTGTTACCAAAGGCCCCTTGTTTTTAAAACCTAAAGCTTCATAGGCTTTAATAGCTATCGTGTTATGAATGTTTACAGTAAGCCGGATAGCTTTTAAATGGTAGGCTTTTGCTTTTTCTTCAATAAATGCCATAGCGGTTTTTGCTATTTTGTGTCCTCTGTAACTGCTTAAAACATATATTTTACTTAAAAATAGCGCGCTTTCCTCTTTTTTAATGGAAATATAACTGACCGAAGTTTCGTCAAAACTTATTAAAAAATATTCAAAACCGGCATCCACTTGTTGTGCAATGGCTTTAGCCGATTGAAATTTATCGAGCATATAATCAATCTGCGGTTTTCCAACAATGGGAATATAATGTTCCCGCCAAATAATGTCAGCTAATTGTGCGATGCATTCAAAATCGGTTGGGTTGGTGGCGGGTACTATTGTTATCATAAACTATTCAAATAAAAATCAAAAGTAAAGAAATATTCATGAGATTCCTGCCTACGCAGGAATGACAAATTATAATTAAATGACGTAAAAGAAAATCATGAAAAAGTGAAAAATAGCCCCCGCCAGCACAAATAAATGCCAAATAACATGATTATAGGGTATTTTTTTTATGGCATAAAACAGAATCCCAACGGTATAAGCCAAACCACCCGCAAAGAGCAACAAAATTCCATTGGGGCCCATTAATTTGGAAAGATTTGTAAAATCGAAGACAATCAACCAGCCCATTGCCAAATACAAAAGCGTTGAGAACACTTCGAACCTTCCTGTAAAAAACAGTTTTAAAACCACTCCGAAAAAAGCAATGCCCCAAACCACATAAAATAAAGTAAACCCTAAACTTTCGTGCAACGTAATCAATAAAACGGGCGTGTAAGTTCCTGCAATAAGAAAGTAAATACTAATGTGGTCTATAATTCTGAAATAATGCTTTTTAACCTCGTCTTTTACGCAATGGTACAAAGTAGAAGCCGTAAACAATACAATGATGGAAATACCATAAATAACCACACTAAAAAGGCTCCAATCGGTTTTATGGGTATTGAAAATAATAAGGGATGTCAACCCCAAAACACCAAAAACAGCCCCTATGGCATGTGTTATGGCATTTAGTCGTTCTTGAAGTGGTGTTTGTTTATAATCTGGCACTATTTATTTCTTTTTTTATCCAACCAAATATCCGTTAAATCATAAAAATTATATTCTACCGCCGCTTTTTGTTTGACCAAAAGACCACTTTTAAAACTTCGTTGTAAAATATCCTCTATCAAATAATCTTCATAAACATTCTTGGGGTCGTAAGGTATTTTCAATGAAATATCGAACATACTTGCCGTGGTGTTGTACCAAAAGGCGCGCCAACCGCTGCGCAATTCCTTCACAAGTCCGAAGGTGGTTTTCCCTGTTTGTCGGTGTATAAGTTTCACCAGAATCTGACCTTCAGTCCGTGACATTTTCTTTAATTCCTCTGAAAACTCGCCTTCAATATATTTTTGGATAATTTTGGTGTACCTGTTTCTGTCGCTTTTCTTTTTCATGGATTCCAAACGTGCGTTTAGGGAATCCAACCTTTCCGCCGCTAATTTTGCATACGGGTACACTTTTAAGGTCTTTCTGCGTAAAATCAAATACTTGATCCGGTCCTCCCTACTCGCAAATTTCATATCGCCAAGAATGTAAACAGGGTTCAGGTTTACTATGGTTTGCGGCACCGAATCGCCTTCAATAAACATATATTCATACTCCGTGGTGTCTTCCTCCTCCTCCTTAACTTGGGCAAAGAAAAACATGGGAAAAAGTATAAGGAGATATATTATAAAATGCTTCATAAAACTATAGGGGCAATAATCATTCAAAATTAACAATTTACCCTGTTTAAAACATTCTTTTTGTATTTATATTATTAATTTAGTGCAAAATTTTAATACAAAACGATGAAGAGCATTTTAAACAAAAAGTCGATGGACTTTTTAGAATCCTATTTAAACAATGCAGCCCCTACAGGCTACGAATGGACCGGGCAAAAACTGTGGATGGATTATTTAAAACCCTATGTAGATGAATTTATTACGGACACCTACGGTACTGCTGTGGGCGTTATAAACCCAAAAGCTAAATACAAAGTAGTTATTGAAGGGCACGCCGATGAAATTTCGTGGTACGTCAATTACATATCGGATGACGGATTGATTTATGTGATTAGAAATGGCGGAAGCGACCACCAAATAGCCCCCAGTAAAGTGGTTAACATACATACCAAAAATGGCATTGTAAAAGGTGTTTTTGGTTGGCCTGCCATCCATACACGTGATAAATCTAAAGAAGAAGCCCCTAAACAAGATAACATTTTTATAGATTGTGGCTGCAAAACCAAGGAAGACGTGGAAAAATTAGGGGTTCATGTAGGTTGTGTGATTACCTATCCGGACGAGTTCCATATTTTAAACGGCGATAAATTTGTATGTCGCGCACTCGATAACCGCATGGGTGGTTTTATGATTGCCGAAGTAGCCCGTTTATTAAAAGAAAACAAGAAAACCTTGCCTTTTGGATTGTATGTGGTGAATGCTGTGCAAGAAGAAATTGGCCTGCGTGGTGCCGAAATGATTACCCAACGCATCAAACCAAATGTGGCGATTGTAACCGATGTAACGCACGATACCACCACGCCCATGATTGAAAAGAAATCCCAAGGCGATTTGGAAATTGGCAAAGGGCCCGTTATTGCTTATGCCCCAGCGGTTCAACAAAAACTGCGCGATTTAATTACCGATACTGCCGATGCCAAAAAAATACCGTTTCAGCGCAATGCTTTATCACGCGCCACTGGAACCGATACCGATGCGTTTGCGTACAGCAATGGCGGTGTAGCATCTGCCCTTATTTCGTTGCCACTGCGCTATATGCACACCACGGTGGAAATGGTGCATAGAGACGATGTTGAAAACGTGATAAAACTTATTTACGAAACCTTGCTTAACATAAAAGAGGGCGAAACTTTTAGTTATTTTAAATAGTATTTAACGTGAATAACGGATAAGAAAATTAAGATTGAATTTTTCTTTTTCTCCTCCCTAAACGGTGGAAAAATTCCTGAAATGTAGAAAATGTATCACCCTTTAGGGTTGGGGAAGGGACATTTTCGGCTCAATAGGGTTATCCATTATTCACGTTATTTAAATTGAACTTGAAACTGAAAATTTGAAAATATGGATGGTCTCCTAAAGGCAATGTCATTTAGTTAAGGAAATTGGGTAATGATCAGCAAAAAAATACCAAACAAAAAGATGCTGAAACAAGTTCAGCATGACAATGTGCTGGTAAGTCTGTCATCCCAAACTTGTTTCGGGATCTAAAAAGAACCTTACCTAAATGACATTCCCTTAGAGGGGGCTTTAGGGGTGTTTTTAAAATTTGAGCGATGTTTAAATAATTGAAAATCAAATTTATAAAATACTTGTCACTGGTGGCGTTGAGAACGAACCTGTTAAAAATTTCTAATGCTTTTTAAAAACTCTTTTAAAGAGCAAAACGCCCAAAAGCGCCACAAACCCAACCAGTAACCCAACAATAAAATCTTTAACAAAAGCAGGTACGGCTTCCATAAAATGATGTAAAAAATTAATATTATGGGTAAAAATGCCTCCTGCAACCAAGATAAGTGCCACCGTACCAATTACCGAAAGACTCTTAATGACCCACGGAAGTGCTTGCACCAAAAATTGACCAATCATGGCCAATATTCCTTTTGGGTTTTTGCTGGTTTTAATAAGTTTGTAACCCAAATCGTCTATTCTAACTATCATGGCGACAATACCATAAACACCAATGGTAGCAATAATTGCCACAATAGAAACTACCAGTATTTGAAATAAAATAGGTTTCCCTAAAACGGTTCCTAAGGCAATAATGACAATTTCAACCGATAAGATAAAATCGGTGACTATGGCAGATTTAATTTTTGCTTTTTCAAGCTGAAGTACCTCTTCTTCAGAAAGCGCATCCTTTTTAATTTCTACCGTTTCGTGTTGATGGGGCACAAAAAACTCGACTATTTTTTCAACACCTTCATAAGCTAAATACACACCTCCCAATACTAAAACCAAAATAACGCCCAGCGGAAAAAAAGAACTCAATAAAAACGCAATGGGCAGAATAATCAATTTGTTAAGCAACGATCCTTTGGTGATGGCCCATAAAACAGGCAGTTCCCTAGAAGAAACAAATCCTGTTGCCTTTTCAGCATTTACCGCTAAATCATCCCCTAAAATACCTGCCGTTTTTTTAGTGGAAATCTTACCCATTACCACGACATCATCCATAAGTGCCGCAATATCATCTAACAATGCAAAAAACCCTGAAGCCATATAAATATTTTAATTTATAATTATTTGGATGCTAAATTGTCTAAAACGGACATACCAATGTAAAGTAATATAACAAGTGGTATTGCGGCAAATTGCCAAATAATCAAGAAAATTAGACATAGAATGATAAAGATATATCGGGTAGCATTGGCTTTAAAACCCCAGTTTTTAAATTTGAGTGCAAACAGCTTAATGTTGGAATTCAATAGGTAACAACTCAACAAAGTAAGTATGATTAAAAACCATTTATTTATAATGATGGCATTCATTAAATCATTATTCTGAAATTCCAAAATTAAGGGCAACGAAACAATTAGCAAGGTATTTGCGGGTGTTGGCAACCCTTTAAAATAAGTTTGTTGTTCTTCGTCAATATTGAATTTTGCCAATCTGTATGCAGATGCAAGTGTTACAAACAAACCTATTAACGGCAATAATGATAAGTTAAATCCAAATGTTGGTGTCTCCCAACTATTTGATGTTTCTGGCATATCAACGGTCATCGAAAGCAGTTTATACATAATAATCCCCGGTACCACCCCGCTCGTCACCATATCCGCCAACGAATCCAACTGCACGCCCAATTCACTTTGAACATTCAATTTTCTGGCCGCAAATCCATCAAAAAAATCAAAAAATATACCCAAAAAAACAAAAATGGAAGCAGCGATAAAATTACTGTTTACCGCAAAAATAACGGCAATGCTTCCACAAAAAAGATTTAATAGCGTTAAGGCATTCGGAATATATTTCTTCATACTTAAAATTTTAATCGTGTAAAAATAGCAAACAATTTTCGTCTAAAGCAATATCTATTGCAATTTCAAGTTTATAGGTTTATAAATTATGTGCATCTTTGTAAAAAAATTGCGATTGAAGTCTTACATTACTGCATTGTTTTGCGTTATAACCACCTCTGTATTAAGTCAAACCGTCAGGAAATACTCCAACGAGTTTATGAATATAGGGGTGGACGCTGCTGCTTTGGGCATGAGTGGTGCGGTAACGTCGCATACTGCCGATGTAAATTCTGGCTATTGGAACCCTGCTGGTTTATTGCAATTGGAGGACAATCAAATGGCGTTGATGCACTCCAGTTATTTCGCCAATATTGCCAATTACGATTATGTGGCTTTCGCAAAACCTTTGGATGACAGAAGCGTTGTGGGCATCTCTTTAATTCGCTTTGCTGTGGATGATATTTTAAATACCACGCAACTTATTGACGAACAAGGCAATATCAATTACGACCGGATAAGTTTATTCTCGACAGCCGATTACGGATTGACCTTTTCCTATGCACGGGCACTTCCTGTACAAGGACTTAATTTTGGTGCCAATGCCAAAGTGATTAGACGGGTTATTGGCGATTTTGCATCGTCATGGGGATTTGGCTTGGATTTTGGAATGCAATTTGAGACCGCTAACGATTGGAAATTTGGTGTGATGGCACGCGATATCACCACCACGTTCAACGCATGGGCCATAGATAAAGAAGCGTTTAAAACAGTTCAAGATGCAGTGGCAGGTCAAAATCAGGAATTGCCCGAAACTACCGAAATTACCATTCCCAAATTGCAAATAGGCATTTCGAAACTAGTGGATTTCAATTACGATTACACCCTTTTAACAGCCTTTAATTTGAACGTGAGGTTTGAAGAGAACAACGATATTATATCAACCTCTGTGGCAAGTGTTAATCCTGCATTGGGTTTTGAATTTGGATACATCGATATGGTATATTTGCGTGCTGGGGTGGGCAACTTTCAAAATGAACTGCAAATTGATAATGCGACCCAATTAAGTTTTCAACCTAGTTTTGGTGTTGGTTTTAAGTATAGTGGCATTCAAATTGATTATGCGTTTACCGATATTGGCGACCAAAGTGTGGCATTGTATTCCAACGTGTTTTCGTTAAAGATTGATTTTAGTGTTTTTAGGTAACAACTTTTATATGCAAAGAGCATTACTCCTTTTATTCCTTTTTTTATTTGTTGAAACAACAAATGCACAGCAAACTGTTTTATCTGAAGATTCTGAAATAAGTGTCCTCACTATTGGTCCAGGCACTTCTTTAAATGATTCGTTTGGGCATAGCGGTTTTCGGGTCAAGGACCACATAAAAGGCATCGACTTAGTGTTTAACTACGGTGTTTACGATTTTGAAACACCAAATTTCTACACCAAATTTGCCCAAGGAAAGCTGAATTATTTAATTGGTGTAAATTATTATGAAGATTTTTTTGAAGCCTATATTTCACAAAACAGAACTATTAAAGAGCAGGTTTTAAATTTATCAGTTTCTGAAAAGCAAAAATTATTCGATTATTTATTGAATAATATAAAACCCGAAAACAGAGCGTATTTATACGATTTCTTTTATGATAACTGCGCTACAAAAATTAAAGACGTAGCCAATGTAGTTTTAAATAGCAGCATTGTTTTTAATGAACCCAAAGACTTTAAACAAGAAACGTTTAGAACCTTGATCCAAAATAATTTGAATAAAAACTCGTGGGGAAGTTTGGGTATTGATGTGGCGCTAGGTTCTGTAATCGATAAAAAAGCCCCAGCCGAAGCGTTTATGTTTTTACCTGAAAACATTTATGATTTTTTTGAAATAGCCACTATCAAAAAAAATGGTAAACCTTTAGTTAAGGAAAGCAAAGTGCTTTTTAAAAAAGTAGAGGCCCCGACACCCAGTCAATTTTTTATGAGTCCGCTATTTGTTTTTGGCATTATTGGTCTTTTGATTGTTTTTATTACGTATAAGGATTTCAAAAACCAAAAACAGACTATTTGGCTGGATGTGACTTTGTTCAGCATTACCGGGCTTGTAGGCATTCTTATTTTGCTGCTTTGGTTTGCAACCGACCACACAGGCACTCACCAAAATTATAATTTATTATGGGCCAATGTGCTTAACATATTTGTTATTGGGCAATTATTAAACAAACGAGTAAGCACTTGGTTTGTTAAGTACCTGAAATTATTGGTCATTCTTTTATGCCTATTAACGCTTCATTGGATTATTGGCGTACAAGTGTTTGCCATTGGATTGATTCCTTTTTTAATCGCGTTATTTATTAGGTATATATACTTGATTAAGTTTTTCTCGAAAACCCGTTAGGATACAAAATTTTCTCGCGCAAAGCCGCGGAGGCGCAAAGCCAATGCTGCAAATTAAATACTAAATTACACAGCGTAGTATATATAAAAAAATATTAACGAATAGCGATTAACGAGTTTTGATTTCGGAATTTGAAACTTGAAACCTTAAACTTGAAACTGCGACTGCGACTGAAAACTAATTTCTCGCAAAGCCGCGGAGACGCAAAGGCAATACTGCAATTGAAATTTGAAATCTTAAACTTGAAACTTGAAATCTTAAACTTGAAACCTTAAACTTGAAACTGCGACTGCAAACTGCGACTGCGACTGCGACTGCGACTGAACACTAACCTATTGTCCTCTATAGAAAATAATCGTGCTAAGCGTTTTTAGAAGAATGTTTATATCCAACAAAAAGCTTCTGTGCTTTATATAATACAGATCGTATTGCAATTTCAACAAGCTATCATCCACCGAAGAGCCGTATCTTGTTTTTACTTGTGCCCAACCCGTAAGTCCGGGTTTTACAATATGCCGGGTTTCGTAAAAAGGAAGAATTTGGGATAATTGCCTAACAAAATGGGGCCTTTCCGGTCTAGGTCCAATTAAACTCATGTCCCCTTTCAAGATGTTTAAGAACTGAGGAATTTCATCCAATCTGGTATTTCTTAAAAACTTACCAAACGGGGTTATTCTAACATCATTCTTTTTTGCCCAAACCGCACCCTCATTTTCAGCATTTTTAACCATGGTTCTAAATTTAACAATTTTAAAAAGATTGCCATTTTTACCAATGCGCTCTTGGGTGTAAAAAAGAGGTCCCCGGTTACCAATTAAATTTCCCAACAAAATAAAAGGAATAAATAAGAGTGCAGATAAAATTCCAAGCATGGAAATTACAACATCAAACAATTCTTGAAAAAACAAATACAGTTTATTGTGATTACTTCTACTAAAAGGAAAATATTTATAAAAATCCTTTCCCACAAACTGAACGGGTACGCGTTGCATCATATCTTCATAAACTTGGGTATATTCTTTAATGGGAAACCCTCCTTCCAACAGCGTAATAAGATCACGATAAATTTCTGATGTTATCGATTCTGAATTATAGCTTGCAATAACAATTTCAGATACATTTTCATCTTTTATAACCTGGTATATTTGCTTTGGGCTGTATTCCACAATATGCTTGAATTTAATTTTTTCGGGTTTTCTTTGTTCGCAATTAATAAATCCGACAATTTTATAATTGGGGTCCGCATTTCTGAAAGCGTCCACAATAATCTGAATGTTTGAGGTTTCGCCAACAATGAGTACTTTTTTATAAAATCGAGGAGAGACTATAAAAGTTAAATAAGCCATTCGCCATACAAACAAAGCGAAGAGAATAGCAAAATAGAAGTAAATGATCTGTAACCGATTGTCGGGTAAAATGGGCGTGTAAAAAGGGGTTAAAAAATAAAACAACACCGTTATAGATACCGTGAAGACGATACTTGTAGAGATTTTTTCGGGTTTACTGGATTTTTGCAGATCATAAAGTTCGAAAATAGTCCCGAATACAGAAATATATAAAACAAGCACTAAAACCCAACTCCAATTTTGTTTTGTTATGGCAAAATAATCAAAATCGAACGTGTTGCCAACAAAATATAGAACGGCAAGAATGGAAAGTATATCAAACGATCTTAATAAAATTTTGCGCTCAGATATGTTGAAATGAATACCTTTTTTGTCCATATTTGGGAGTATGTATGAGAGACCATAAATATAGTGAGTTAATTTTACAATACCTCAAATTAGTGCAATGCTACATGTAAGGCTTATTAAAATATGAAGCCACGAATTCACGAATTTTAAATGAGCAAACTCATTTTTCATGCTAATTTGTGATCCGAGCTAAAGCGAACTGGCGAAGCAAATTCGTGGCTAAAGATAGGATTATCGATTTTAATGTGTTTACTCTGGCAATACCCTAATCCATTGTTTTTTAACGATTTCCCAATCGAAATTGGCCACTTTATTTCTAGCTGTAAAAGCCATTGCATTTGCAACATCCGAATGTGCTTGTAACTTTTTTATAGCTTCAACAAATAGGGCTGCGTTATTCGGCTTTACCAAAACCCCATCTTTTTCATTTTCAATTAAATAGGGCAAACCTCCCATATTGGTGGAAATTATTGGCAACCCCAAAGCCATGGCTTCTATAACACTAACGGGCATATTGTCAAAGTTTGTGGTATTTATGAAAATGTTATGGTTTTTTGATAATTCAATCCATGATTCTTTTGAAAGTTTCCCCGTAAAATTAATTTCGACACCCAATCCTTCAGCATATTTTTCAGCTTTTAAAAGAGAACCATCATTATCTGGCCCCACCATAGTAAGTGTTGCTGGAATTCCTTCGTCTAAAAGAAGTTTCAAAATTTTTATTGCCAGAAGCGGATTATAAATTTCTGAAAAAGAGCGCACCCAAAGCAACTTAACTGTTTCAAACCTTCTTTTTTTAAAAGGATAATTTTTAATTTCTATAAAATTAGGGATATATACCAGATTTGAATATCCCATTTTTTCAAATTCAGACTGCATATAAAGTGACGGCGCCACATTTATGTGCGCATTTTTAAATAGTGAATCGCTTAATTTAGGACTGCTTCTTAATCTGTTTGGTAAATTGCCTCCATGCAATATGGGTATGTATTTAAATTTTAAAAATCGGCATAACTGGCCACACAAATAGGCATAATAAAAATTGGAGGTGCTGTAGGTGTCCATTAAAACGTAATCTGCCTTTTTGGAAAACTTTAATATAGCAAAAAGCATCTCTAAAAGTCGCCACACTTTATTCTTTTTACTGGAAACCGTATGCACAGTAAAACCTTCCACCCTTAAAGCTTTGCCCAAAATTTCTATGGTCGTTTCAGTTTTACCTGCTTTGGACAGATGGTTTCCTATGTATAGGAGTTGTTTCATATCGAATATTTAATAAACTAAGCCCATATATAAAGGCAGGTGCTGCAATGCGCATTGCTGAGTGATTGATGGTCAATAACCAAAACAGATAAAAGGAATAGAAAAACAAGTTGGTTTTGTTGTTTAACCGAAACGCCAAAGGTGTAATCAATAGAATGAGGAATGCAAAAACCCCCATCAAACCATGTTCTGCAACAATACGGCTCATCTCGTTATGCGAAGCGGCTTCAATGCCAGTTTCATTCAGACGCTCTTCCTTTACTTTTCCAACGCCTATTCCAAAAAATGGGTTGTTGACAAACTCATTGAGTTCAAAAGCAAACAAATCGGTCCTCCCGGTGCTCACATCTTCTTTAACCCTTCCTGCAGCATCTTGATTTGCATAACGCTTTTCGATAAACCCACCGGTTTGAATAGAGCTAATGATCCATGTAAAGAATATCATCACCAAAAAAACAAACAAAGAAAACTTAATACGAAACTTGGTTTTGAGATTCACCTTTAAATAAAATACGGCTAAAAACACCAAAATCATCGCAATAGCAGTAAGCACGCCTCCTCTACTAAAGGTAACAAGAGCTCTAAAAGTTAAAAAACCCAGCAGAATTAAATCAATAAATCTATGGAAAAACGGTTCCTTGGACATAAAGAAACGTGTGGCCATAACAAACATCCCTATACCCAAAACCGTTGCTACTTGATTGGGCCCAAAACCTCCAGAGGTTACAAAATTAGATTCTGTTCCTGTAACTACCGATTGTAAATTAGGGGTGTATAAAAACAGATAAACCGTCATACTAAATAGCGGAAGAAAAAGCGCCAATAAAATAATTTTTAGTTGATTGAAACCAACCGCTCGTTTATAACAAAAAACAGCTACAATCCCTAAACTAATGGGTCCGCTTAAATTAAATGCGATGGCTCTTCTAATGTTGGTTTCAAAACCCATATCTGAAACAGCAACAAAAACACCTGGTACCAACAGTAAAATATAAAGAATATAAATTAAGGATTTATTGGAAAAACTATTACTGGCCAACCCCATAAGCATAAACACAATGACCAAATATTTACTGGCTTCATAAAAAAAGGTCCCTCCGTTCATTCTCAAAAACACCTCAACCCCTACTACATACGCACTTGCAAACAATACATAAAAGGTTTTGTTCTTTTTGGAAGTCCTTAAAATTTTGTAGCTAAAAAACCCAGTGATGAACAAAAAATAAACCTGTGCCAATGGCCGGAACGCAAAAACACCAACAGCCAAAAGGAAGTGAAAAACGAGAAGCTTATAAAACAACGATAACTTCATTTTTGCTGTGTTTTATATATACTGATTAAAGATTCCATGGCACTTGATTCTGAAAATGAAACCCTGACCTTTTCATATAAATTTTGTGCAACTTGATGCCTCAAATCCAAATCATTCATATAAGTTACTAAAGCTTCAGCCAAAACCTTATTATTTTGTGGTTCAACTAAAATACCTTCCTCGCTATTGGAAATAACCTTTTCACAATCACCAACACGGGTTGCAATTACTGGCAATTTTGCTAATCCGTACTCTAACAACGATAAAGGTAAACCTTCCGATTTAGAGGACAAAACACCAATAGTACTTTGATTTAAAATATGATTGGTATCTGAACAACTGCCATAGATAAAGATGTGTTGTTCCAGTTTATTTTTTGTTATAAAGATTTTGATAGACTTGTAATAATCATCATCAATGTAAGCGCCAATTAAATGCAAGGTCCAATCAGAATGCTCTTTACGTATTAATTTAAAAGCGTTTAAAAGATTGAAATGGTCTTTTTGAACCCTTAAATTTGCCAAACAAACAATTCTTTTACCAACAATACCTTTTAATTGGGTTACAGGTTCTTCTATATTTTGAACCGCAAAATTTGGCAAAAAACTGACTGATTTCAATTTAAGTGTATTTTTTGACCAATCTGTTAACTTGCTATTTACACAAAAAACGTGGTCAAAAAACTTAGAACAACATTTTAAAACAAATTTTGGGCGTTCCTCTAAAAACTCACTTTTACCATAATGGTCGTGCCAAACCAAAGTCACTTTTCTATTTAAAATTTTGATGACAGTGGCTAAAAAGAATGATGTTGAATGTGCATGAATCAACTCTATTTTGTTTTGGGAAACAAAGTAATTCAATTGCTTGATTGCTTTAAAATCTATAACTTTTGTCTTCTTTAAACACACATAGCCTACATGGGAATCGATACTTTTTTTTAAAATACCTTCTGCTCTGGTAGCGCATAAAAAAGATGCCTCTATATTTTTTGATAGGGCATTGGCAAAATTTACCGCGACACGTTCAGCACCACCACCTTCCAAGGAATCTATGAGTTGGAGTACGCGCATTAGTGAGCTATTAATTTTTTAATTTCAGATTCAAAATATTCTAAAGTAAAGGTTTGTGACCAGTTTGACGCTAATTTAGACATCTGTTTTAAATCTTTGTGCTTTAAAGCGTCTTCAATTTTTTCAACAGCCATATTTACCTCAGGTTCAATTAAAATTCCCCGATGGCCATTATCCAGCATCTTTGGCACGCAAGAAATTTTTGTCGCTATAGGAATTGCTCCATAAAACATGGCTTCGGCAATGGCTTTTGGCCAACCTTCAGATTTAGAAGGAAGTATCAAAAAATGAGCTGTTTTTAAAACTTCCTTAATGTTTTCTATAGGTTGATTACCGTGTAAAGCAACCATTTTTTCCAATTTATTGACTACAATATAATTGTGCAAAGCTTCTTTTAAAACACCATCGCCATAAACATCTAGATGTACATTTTTACCTATTTTGTGCAACGCTTCAATGATTTGGATGGCTAATAGGGGGCGTTTCCCTTCCACTAAACTGCCTATAAAAACGAATTTTAAATGACCTGAGTAATCTCTTTTTTTCGGTATCTCTATTTCAGAATTTGTGTAAGTCGCCGTAAAAAACGGTTTGATGTTTTTTGATTGTTTTTCCCATTCGCCATAAACAAGCACCGTCATGTTTTTGGTTAAAAAGGTATTGCTTAAAATCCATTTTTGAAACCTATAACTTAAAGGTTGTGTTGCTTTCGGATCCCAGTTGCCTGCATATTTGGCGGTTTTTATTTTCCTCGGAAAAAAGAGCTGAACAAAACAACCTATTAACCCCATATTTCCGGGGCATCTTAAATGAATGTGGTCTGCTTTTTTACAGGCTTTAAAAATTGAAACAAGGAGTATTGGTAACCTTAAAACCGACTGAAAAACAGTTTTTAAAGAAGTGAACTGTATTTTTGAAATGGTATTTAAACAGATGTTTTTATGCACATATGGTATTTCTATGGCGGTTGGTTTGCCTTCATATTTTGGTGCTATAACAGTCACTTCATCAACATGTTTAAGCCAAAGATTCATTTCCCGAACGTAAGGTGCGTAGGCAAAATATTGATTATTTTGTGTTTTATGTAAAACGTGGGAAATAATAAGAAAACGCATAACCTTATGGAATTAAATCAACTTTAATAACAGATAAAATTCTATTGAAATAATTTTTAGGATGTAAATAGGTTTCACTCCAGTTCAAATTATTTTTACCAACTTCAAGATACGCTTTATTGTGCAGTAAGTTTTCAATTTTTTCAGGAAGCTCTTCATATGCCGAACGTGAGGATAATTTTTCATAATTATGTCCTTCTTTAAAATCATCTGAACAAATATTTAAAGGTGTGGTAACCACCGCTTTCCCAAAGAGCAAATACTCGCCTATTTTCCACCCTGGATTATCTTTTAGCCCATCATCGGCAATTCCTATATTAAACGATTTTAAATTTTTTAGATAATTTTTTTTCTTAGAATGGGAATCATCCAATAAAATATCCGGTGCTATTTTTTGAGCAAATTCATCTGAAAACAAACCTGCTGAAACATTTTCAAAATTTTTCTTCAAAACCCTGCATGCATGTATCCTAAACTCATTTTGCAAGGTTCTTCTATTTTTTTCATCTTCATCGGGATGGTTATCTGGATTCCATAACTGTGTATGGAAAATAATATTCCCGCCAAAATCCTTTACTTCTTTTGGATAATTTTTAATATCTAAAATACCGTGTGAAGAATTGGTAAACAGCCCAAAATTATCTATAGCCCTGATTATTTCGGTTTTGTTAGGTTTATGGGTTAAGAAATCTTTTTTAAGATGCAACAAAAAAGAATGGCTATTATAAGCCAGTGGCACATTGAAATTTAAAGCGTGTACATTCGGCTTCAAATCTTTATGCCTTAGAGATCGTTTAAAATAAAAATCATAATCATCTGATGAGTCTATGAACTTTGAATCATCAGAATAATCAAAAAAAACACGTTTTCCGTTTATAAATAATATGGCTCCGTTGTATTTAACCGTTTTATTGAAACTCAAGTTGAATTCTATCTTTTCTTTTTTGCAAAAATAAAAATAAGCGTATAGCAATTGATTCAAATGATGGGTCCAAGTGGATAGTTCTAATTTCATACGGTTGACTATTTATTTTTAGTACATGCAAAAAATAGCTAGTTGTTTTTTAAGTAGCAAATATCATTTACCCCTCCGCCTACCGGCACCTCCCCTTAAAAAAGGGGAGGAATTATTAACGTTTCGTTTTAATTTTTATCAAGTAATTAGCTATTTCTGATTAAAATAAAAAATGAAATTTTCATCTTTTCTAACCATATGAAAATCATATTTGGATATGGCATTAAAAACCGATTTTGACGCTCCAGCCCTTAGCCCATCATGCAATTCTATTATAAGGATTTTTGTTTTGCTCAACCATTTCTCAAAATTTCTTTCAAACAATTCTTTTTCAGAACCTTCAATATCAACTTTAAGAATATCGATGTGATCTATGTTAAATTCACACATGATTTCTTCAATTGAAGTTGCTGAAATGGTGCTATCATTATCAACTTCTTCAACCATAAACCCCCAATTCCCCAAATTATTATCCTTAATTATCAAGTTGGTAGATTTATTCCAAATACCTTTATTTATGCAATGTATGCCTTCATACATTTTGGTGTTTTTTTTCAACATTTCAAAGTTTGAATGCTCTGGCTCTAAGGCTATAATTTTAGCTTCTGGAAATTTATTTTTAAAAAACACTGCTGACAATCCAATATTGGCGCCACAATCTATAATCACCCTAGGCATTTCTTTAACTTTTATAGAATAACTCCTAGCTAAAAAAACCTGATAGAACACGGTAACATCCGTGGTGTTGTTTCTTAGCACGACAGGAAATCTATATCCTTTCAATAAAATATAAAATCTTTTGTACTTTTTTATGTATCTCTTGGCAAGCAATGTGGTGCCTTGATAACCTAAAGTTTTGTAATGCGTAACTATTTTGAAAGGTAAATTGAGTAATTCTGTGATCATTATTGGATTAACTTTCAATTTTAGGTTTATTTAACAGTAAAGATAACCAACCTGCCACTCTACCCAAACTTTCTGTGAGCGCTTCTTGTTTTTTGTTGGTAGTGATGGTGTTTGTAAACCTAATGACTGTCAATAAAAAAGATGTTGCATGCCATTTTAGAGTCGCTTTGAATGTTGGCTTTGGATATTTAATCCGCCAAACATACCAGCCGTTTCTCACTACCATTTTGCCATATTTATATTGATTTGGCCTACCAGAATCGTCATGATAATGAAACAACTGCGCCTTGGTATTCACATACAGTTTACCCATTTTTGCTATGCGTAATGAAAAATCGGCATCTTCATACAAACCATAGCCTTCAAAATAGGTTGAAAACGACAAGCTATTAAAAACTTCCTTTCTATAACTGGAAACACCACCCATAATTTGTTCTACTTCATAAATTTTACCTGATGGTGGTAAAAAGCCGATAGCTCTACCATGGGAAAAAGTTGGCATGAACCCAGGATCTGCATCAGGTTGCAATCCAAATTTTCGTCTTAATCGGAATCGGGATGGTTCATTGCGCATCCAACCATCAAAATAAAAGGTATTCGCGTTCTTTTCTCCAGAAGTTTTTTTCCAATTTACGTCATTAATAATATAACCACCAACCGCAAAGGCATCTAGTTTTATTTTATACGTGTTTATTAAATCTTCAAAATAATTATCTTTTAAAACAATATCATCATCTAAAAAACAGATGATTTCTGAACTTTCAGCAACCAGATTGATACCAAAATTCCGTTGTTTGGTGAGTCCTCTATTCGTTTTATCAACTTTAATATACTTTAGATTTTTGAAACTGTTTTCTTTTAAAATGGTTTCTGTATCCGTATTTGTTGAGCCGTCAATCACTAATATTTCATTGGGATATACTGTTTGTTTCGCTACCGACTGCAATAATTTTAGTAGCGGTTGCGGTCGCATATAAGTACAGACGATTAAAGTGAAATCCATTTATTTAAATTCTTTTTCTTAACTGATTTGCTAATAAAATACTTTTTTTCCAGCGTTTTTGCATAGAAAAAAAATAAGAGAATGGATTCTTATTTTTTTGTAACCTAAAAAACTTAAAAAACAATGTGGTTTTATACCCATTTAATTGAAAAGACGATTGATGCTTTAAATTATATAACATAACGGTTGGTGATGGTTTGGGCTGGATTTTATCTTTGTTCCATGGTTGGATAACTTGCGTTCTAAAGCCACCAATTGGTGCTTTTAAGTGTGTTATATGGCACTTAGGCACATACCCAACATCCTTACCTAAATTTCTTATTTGCATGCCAAAATCTCCATCTTCCCCAAAACCGTGTTCAAAAGCCATATCGAATCTGATGGTGTTAGCGATTTTTTTTGATATTATACTACAACCCGAACCAAATGTATTCCACTGTAGCGTGCTTGTTTTTATTTCTTTATCGCCTTTCCTCAAACAACTTAATGTTGCCGCATCTAAACCAAAAGTAATCATCTCATTTATGGCCGTTTCTAAAGTTTCGGATTTAACCCTAATATCATCATCTGCCATAAATACCCAATCAGATTCTATTAAGCTCAATGCCAAATTTCGCGCATTACAGGCTCCTGTTTGATTTATAAACTTATGGTTGATTGCAAAAGGCCATGATTCATTTTTTAAATAATCTAATTCTGTCTTGCCTTGTTCATCTGGATTTTGCTCTATTATGATGATGTTTTTAGGCAGTACCGTTTGTTTTGCCAAATCTTTTAAAACATCATATAAATAATCGCGTCTACCTATTGTTGGTATAATGATATCTATACTAAAATCTTTGGATATGGTGTTATTCGTTACTATTTCTATATTTTTAAAATTAGGGTTGCTTAATTTTTTGAAAGAGAAAAACGTTGCTAAAAATGGAAGTAACAATAAACGCTTCTCATAAATAAAAATATTAAATAACAATAAAAAAGCCCACCGTCCTCTATAATGCTCTTTTACAAATAGAAAAAGTTCGTAAAAAGATGCATTATTTCCATTTAGCGTTATTTTTTTGTTGGGATTTAAAAGTTTTGGATTAGAATAACAAAATAGACCGTTACCCATACCAATTTTTGCTATTGAATTTAGAGTATAATCAAAAGTTCTATTCATATAATCATCTAAATCGAAACTATTTATGACATCAGAATTCACCACCCCCACGCTACTGCTCATTAACCAAGTTGGATAGTTTACAGTTTTATTAACTTTAACAAATGGTGAAGATTCTACATAGCCAATTCTGTCGTTGATATAATTTGTTTGCGCCGCTTCAAAAGTGGTCATTATCAACTTATGGTGATGAGCTTCTTTTAATGCATTTAAATTGATGTTATTTTTTAAATCATTATGACACCAAATTATATTTCTGTTTTTGTGGCTTTTTGCAATTTCAAAAAAAGTTTTGACTAAATCCATATTTGGAAAATCAAGTATCATATTAGAATGATAATCGAATACGCTAACAACCTTATTCTCCTTATGAACCAGTAAAATCATTTGTAAATCACGGATTTGTAAAATTCAACGGAACGTTCAGCAACCAAATCATGACTGAATTGTACTTTTACTTTTTCCCTGGCGGCTTTCCCAAATTGCTTTTGTTTTTCGGTATCTTCCAATAATTCCAAAATACGGTCTGCGTACTGTTGGTGGTGAGTGGGATGCACTAAAAACCCTTCTTTCCCATCTTCAATCATCTCGTTTGCCCAACCAATGTTGGAGGCTACTATGGCTTTTTCCATCGCCATGGCTTCCAACCACGATACAGGCAACGCTTCGGCAAAGGTAGGAAATACACAAACGGTGGCATCTTTTATTAAATCCTGAATTTCTGAGTAGGCTACGGCTCCTAGGTATTTTACTTTTTTTATTGAATTGTCATTAAATAATGGTTGCATGAGTTGCCAGGTTGAAGATGCGCCCGTTTTTATATCTCCACTATCTTTTCCAACAAGAATCAGTTCTACTTCATTATTGGTTTTATGAACTCTATTGAATATTTCGGGCAATTCCAAAAGGCCTTTTTTCCTGATCAATGTGCCGAAATAAAGTAAACTTGTTTTATTGTTTTCTGTCTGCTTCGGTTGAAATAAAGAAACATCTATACCATTTGGAATCACAGTAAAATCTCTATGTAACGCGAATAACTCGTTGGTTAAATGACCCGTAAAAGCGCTCACGCTCATAATACCGTCGGCTTTTTTAAGGGCTCGTTTCTCTAAAAATTTATTCTTAAACTTGACCTTGCGGTGGTCTAAATGGCAAAAATAGGTATCGCTGCCATGCTCTCGAACAACCAATGGGCATTTGGGCTTTACGAAGGCTGTAAACCCCGTCCAATCGGGCGCTTCAACAATGTCTATTTTTCCTTCTTCATGCAATAAATTAATCAACCGTTCTACTTTTTTTTGGGTAAAAATGAGCGACAGACCTTTTACCTTGGTGTTTTTTATTTTGTAAAGATGAATATTTTCTTCCATGAAATAATCGTCAGTATCCTGCCCATACACCAAAATACTGATGGTATGCCCTAAATTTGACAAAGCTTTCGACAAGCTTAAAATACTGGTGCCAATGCCACCTGCATTCTTGGTTTTAGGGTGTGGATATTCGGGGGTTAGGAAGGCTATGTTCATAAATCCAACAATTTTATATGATTTTCCACCATCATCTCAATGGAAAATTTTTCTTCAATTAAAGTTCTGGTGTTTCCTGAAATATATTTTTTACCTCTTATTATTTCATCTAATAAATCTGACAATGCTTTACTGTTTTTCGTTTCAAAAATAAAGCCGTTTTTACCAGTTGTGATGACTTCGGTGTTACCGCCAACGGGCGTGGTGATTACTGGGATATTCGCTGCCAAACTTTCTAAAATAGACAAGCTAAAACACTCCATGTGAGTGGGTTGAATGAGGTAATCGTAGTTTTGATATAATTTGGTTACATTAGATTGACTCCCTTTAAAATCAAAATTGGTTTCTAGTTTATGGTTTTTAACTAACTGAAACAGCTCGTTTTTATAAGGGCCATCACCATACACATCAATTTTTAAATCTCCTTTTAATTCAGCAGAAAGCAAACTAACGGCATTAATTAAATCTTGAATACCTTTTGATTGTCGTAAATGTGACACCACCAAAAATTTGGGATTTGTTTTCTTTCTTTCGGTCGTTTTAGGAATAATATCATCCATTAAAACACCATTGTAAATGGTTTGGGTTTTAGGTTTTAAAAAGTTCCCAAAATCATTTAAAATAGCACGACTTGTGTAATCTGAAACCCCAATAAATAAATCAATGTATTTAGAATATAGGATGCCTTTTATGCGCTTCTTTATTCTTTTTTTAAGAGGATAACCTTCCAAGGGTCTGGGATTATGGTCAACGACGATAATTTTTGCAAGTTGAAGTTTTTTAACTTCCGAATAAAACGACGTACATAATTCCATAAAATGGGTAATGATATGTGAGTAATGAACATTTTGTGTTTTAATATGATTAATAAAATTTTGTTCTAAAGTTGTTTTTTCAGAAGGAAAAATTTTAAACATTTTGTAATCGCCATGAGTTGTCGTATTTGGAAAAAACCAATCGATTTCAATGTCGTTCTCATTGCACTTTTTATTAAAAGCCCAGAAAAAATAGTCCATACCGCCTACCCGACTTTCAAGAAGTTCGTAATTGCAAATAATGGCGATATGTTTTCCTTTTATGCCCATGCTTTTAAACTCGCTACCAATTCTTTACTGGTTTTATCTAAAGCAACGCCCACTTGTTGTTTGATGAAATTCTCTCTGTTATGGGCATCTTCATCTTTAATTAAATAATCTGAAATAGCTTCCAGCAATTGTTCTTTTGTTTTAACTACTTTTGTTGCATTGCTATTCACCAAATGTTGAATATGTGCATAGCCTAAAAACCGTTGATCGTTGTACAAACCATTTGTTGCATTACCAAAAATAGGGTTAATAACTGGTTTACCAAACAGCATAAAATCTAAACTCATGGTAGAAAGCATGTTGATATTCATATCGGAATATTCCAATAAGGCGCGCAATTGTTTTACATCCTCAATAGTTGGAATCCGTTGCGACCACGCTTCCTGATGATTGTCGCGTACTTGTTGCCATTTGGGGAAATTCCATTTTATAAACGGAAATTTTTCGACCAACTGTTTAAAACGAATCGGGTCTTCGGCAGGCGAGGTTCTAACAATAAAATTTACAGGTTTCAGTAATTTATTTTGAATAGCCTCTGCAATAGTTTCAATATAAAGCTCATCATTTTTACTGGTGGAAATATCGCCACAGCTAAAACAGATGGTTTTTAAACTTTCATCTAAATGAAACTCCGAAATAAAATCTTGTTTAGATATTTTATATTCTGGCATCACATAAGATACAAATTGTGGTGTGCCAACTACAGCTATTTGATTTTCTTTAATAGAACTGTAAAACTGTAATAAATCTTGTTTCATTAAATTGCTCCAAACCAAATAATAATCGAAATTGGAAGCCATTCTCCCTTTTGATGCCAAATTGTCCCAACTGAAAATAAAAGCCACTGTTTTTAATTTCTGTTGTTGTGCCGCATAAACTAAGGGCGCAATGTAGGGCGGCCGTTGATGTGTGAAAAATAAGAGGTTGAATTGTTCTTCTTTTAAAATAGATTGATATGTTTTGGTTATTTTATGCGAAGCAAATGTGCTATTCTGTAACTTTTGAAATCGTTGAATGAAACGTTCTGAATGAAATAACGAAGTGACTTTGTATATAAAGCGTGTTGCATAACCTCTATTGGTTTTTAACTTAGAATCGTTGGACATTAAATTATCTTGAATGCCTAAATTCCCTTTTTGATGTAATTTAAGGTGTGCTATTTCTTTGGCTTTTCTGAAAAACCATGTTTTAAACGTTTCTTCAAAAACATCCAATTCAATAACACGCACATTGGTATTTGTTTTATAAATTTCTCTTGGCAAGCAAGATAAAATCACAACCTCAACAAAAGCTGTTTCAGCATGTTGTAAAAAATCACTTAGAATAAAGTTTCTAAAGCCAACGCCATCGGTTATTACCAATCCCAGTTTTTTCATTTAATCAAAATATTACTGCTGATAAAAATAGATTTAAAATAAGGTTTTGCATAACAATCAATCCATTAATAATGAAAAATTAACTAATTGCCAAATATGAAAACTAGATTGATTGTCTCCTTTAACATAGTTGTTCCACTCCTTGTCCATTTCATGAACATTGAACCAAGTAGCGTAATCGCTCAGCTTTATTTTTTCAATGTTGGTTTCCACAAATGCTTTCAATTCGTTTCCCAACCATTCGCGCTGTGGTGTTTGCAAGGGTCTTTTTGGCGCATACGAAACATTTTTATTTATATATTTTGAAATGATGTCTCTTAAAATATATTTATTTTGATTTTCATGAAACTTATGTTCCAGTGGCAGGCAGAAACCAAATTCAACCAATCTGTAATCTAAAAATGGCACTCGTAATTCCGTAGAATGCATCATAGAAACGCGATCGTTAAACCTAAGTGCACGAGGAATTTTTGTGTAAAACAAATCTCTATATTGTAGGTTTTCCAATTTTGTTGAAAATGGTTCAGGGTAATTATATTTATTGAAGTTGACAACGACGTTTTGTTCTAGAATATTTTTTCTAAAAGGACTTTTGCTTACTCCTTGAATGGTTGCATTATTATTGTTCATGTAGTAATCATAACCTGCCAATTGTTCATCCATTCCTTGACCGTCCAACAATACCTTGATGCCCTTATTTGAAGCTTTTTGAAAAACCTTTGAATACGCCAAAGTAGGAATACCGCCAAAAGGTTCGTCTTGCATGTAACTGACCATTTTTGAAAGCTCGGGAACTTCTTCAGGGTTTAGTAACACCTTGTTTAACGGATTGTTGTATCTGTTAATCATCTGTTCTACCCAAGGCAGTTCGTCATAATTTTCATCGTTAGTATAAAAAGTAAAAGCTTCAATGTTCTCCATATGCTTTTGTGATACATTCGCCAAAGCGAGCAACGCCGAACTATCCAAACCACCGCTAAGATTAAAACCCACCGGCACATCGGCCCTAAACCGTAGCTTGATACTATCTATCAACAACTCCTTATAGATTTCTTGAGCTTCTTGATATGTTTTTATTTTTGGGTTATGATGTATGCTATTTACAAAATCGTACCATTTGGTAATTGTTAAATTTTCGTTTTTGTATTCTAAATAATGACCCGCGGGCAATTGATGAATGTCTTCCCAAAAAGTTTCCATTGGCAACCCATAACTACCCTGTTCAAAATAATCAACCCAAACCTTTTGATTGGGTTTTCGCTGCACACCTCCTTTATGAATGGCTTTTATTTCACTTGAAAACAAAAATTCGTTTTTTCCTTTATGGTAGTAAAATGGTTTTATTCCAAAACGGTCTCTTGCCGCAAATACTGTTTTTTCTTTTTTGTCCCAAATGGCAAAAGAAAACATGCCGTTAAGCTTGCTTAAACAGGATTTATTGAATTTAATAAACAGTGCCAAAAGCACTTCGGTATCAGAGTTGGTTTGAAAATCATAATCATCCTTCAACTCTTTTTTCAGTTCTATATAATTGTAAATTTCGCCATTAAAAACAATGACATATCTACCAGAAACATCATGAAAAGGCTGATTGGATTGGGGTGTTAAATCAATTATAGCCAATCTATTATGACCAAAAGCTGCAAAATCGGTATCATAGTACGTCCCTGTAAAATCGGGCCCTCTATGTTTTTGGGATTGCAACATGGCATCTAACCGCAACGTATAGCTTCCGCTTCCAACAAGCCCTGCAATACCACACATAATTCAGTTGTTTTTTGATTTTAGGTAAGCGACTGCTTTTTCCCAATCGGATAAAGTATCTATATTGATGGCACTTTCCAAAGGCGATTCGATATAGCTGATTTTGGAGCCATACAAGGAATTTTTATTCAAAAGCACATCTGTTTTGGTGATGTAAATCAAGCCATCTCTATGATAGGTTTTTGGTAAATCTTGGCGCCTGGAGATGATGTCTTTTTCCCCTGAAACCAACTCCATATAGTCTGCTCCATTGGGTTGAAATGCCCAATACGGATTGTATTCATCTGGAATTTTTTGAACGGTGACCAAGGAATCGGCATCGGTTTCCATGAACTTTTTTATGGCACTATCAATAAACTGGGTGGTTTTAAAAGGACTGGTGACTTGCAATAAGCACACGGCATCAAAATAAATGTGCTGTTCTGTAAAAAAATTCAAAGCATGTTGAATGACTGGTAATGTGGGCGAATTATCTTGAGCTAAATCAGAAGGTCTTTTGAAAGGTACTTCCAAATTCAGCTGTTTTGCTACGTCTATGATGGCATCATCGTCTGAACTTAAAATAAGCTTTGAGAGGAATTTGGATGGTTTAGCGGCGTCCACTGTGTATTGCAATAAAGGCTTGCCTTCCAGCAACTTTATATTTTTACCTGGAACCGTTTTTGAACCTCCCCTAGCGGGTATTAATCCTAAAATTCTCATTAATATGAAATGGTTTTATGGAAACGCAACTCGATGTCTGCCAATATTTGGGCAATTTTTTTTCCTGAATTACCATCGCCATAAATGGTATCATTGGTAATACTGCCTTTTAACTTTAATCTATTTTGAATGGCGTCTTCAATAGCTTCTTTTTCATAGGAAACATCCATCACATTCGCAGCTCTTGCCCTACCGTTTTGACGGGTGCCAATATTAACTACTGGTACACCCAAAAAAGCACATTCCCGAATCCCAACACTGGAATTCCCTATTAAACATCTGCTGTTTATGAGCAAGCGCAAAAAATCTTCAGGTATCATGTTTTTAAAAAAATGGATGTTCTCAGGTTTATGGATTTCCCTGTATGAACGAATGCCATTGGATGTTCCATCTGCTCCGGCATCTACATTCGGCCAAAACCAAAACGCAGGTATTCCTAATTCATGGACTACTTTAAGCGTGGTGGTCACATTTTCCTTTGCTTGGTCGTACTCGGTAGTTACGGGGTGTTGCATCACAACGACATACCCCTTTTCCCAATCTATAGAACTCCCTACTCCGCCATATTTCGATAAAGGATTAAAATTCAACTCTGGCGATTTACTAACTTGGTAAGCTATATCTATGGAAGGGCATCCCGTATTAAAAACATAAGCTTCGTCTTCACCCATTTTGATGACACGTAATCTAGCGTCTTCTGAAGCCACCAAATGAATATCTGCTAACTTGGTATTGGCATGCCGCACTTTTTCGTCAATATTCCCAGTAACCTCGCCACCTTGTATATGAATGAGGGGAATGTTTTGATAAGAAGCCGCTATGGAAGTTGCCAAAGTTTCAAAACGATCTGCAATGGTAATTACGGCGTCGGGTTTTAAATTATAGAAGGTGTTTGCCAATTCCATAACGCCCAAGCCAGTTGTTTTCGCCATAGAGGTTTTGTTTTCGCCCTCTAAAACCATAAAAACCTTGGCATCGATTTTAAAGCCGTCGCGTTCAATATATTCCACGGCATTACCGTAACGATCCAATAAAGCGGATCCTGCTACCACCAATTGTAATTCTAAATTTGGGTGGTTTTTTATCGCTGTTAACGCCGTTTTTATCCTACTATAAGAAGGTCTAGCGGTAATTACGACGCATATTTTTCTTTTGTTCATTAGCTACATTCATTATTTGAAACTATGCACTTTGAATACAAGCTTTCATTTTTCTTCAAATTTCATAGTCTTAATGGTTATTAGGTTATTGTTAATTAAGTTATTAAGGCGTTCGGACTAAATAACAAATAACTTATTAACCCAATAACTGTATGCAATTTCATTGCTCTTCAAAACCTCTGGATTTTATATACATTAGTTAATATCGTCTAAGGTTAAAAAATCCCATTTTTTTAAATTCTTAGTAATTTCTTTTCCAATCACATCTCTAAAATTAGTAGCAGAAATGCCTTTGTTCGCGGGTTTTTTAGATTCTAAATCTGAAAAATTCAATATATGTCCTTTTTTCAAATCTTTGTTTACTGCCAACGATTTTTCAAAAATAAGCTTTAGTTCCTTAAATTTTGAAACATCGTTTTTATCTATGGGATTATCAAGAGCTTTTTCAATGTTGCGAATGGAAGTCGTCAACTTTTTAATGTCAGCTATGGTTAAAGAAGACGATACATCTGGTCCGAACATCTCTTTATTAAAAACGGCATGGAATTCAATAATTTCGGCACCCATAACCACGGCTGCAATGGATGCTTCATGGGTTGCAGAATGGTCTGAAAAGCCAATGGGAACCTCATATCTTTCCTTTAACTCTTTAATAAGATTCAAACCATATTGTTCGGGCTTTGTTGGATAGGATGTCGTGCATTGTAAAATAAAAAAAGTCACTTTTTTCGCTTTTAGAAAACCTACCGTTTTATCTAATTCTTCAAAAGAACTCATACCTGAAGATAAGATGATTGGTTTTCCCGTCTGCGAAATTCTTTCCAACAAAAGTAGATTATTAACTTCACCAGAACCTATTTTATATGTTTGAACGCCCACTTCTTCCAACATATCAACGGCGGCATTACTAAAAGGCGAACTCATAAATTCAAGTCCCACTTCATCACAATGTGCTTTTAATGCCTTCCATTGTTCTAAGGTAAATTCCATGCGCTTCCAATAGTCGAACCGGGTTTTATCTTGGGTGGTGAACTTTACCCTAAACGGTTCGTATATGCTACTTTCAGCTTCCGCTACATGCGTTTGGAATTTTATGGCATCAATACCTGTTTTAGCCAGTGCATCAATGTAAGCATGTGCCATACCTAAACTGCCATCGTGGGCTTGTGCTATTTCTGCTATAATAAATGTTTTCATAATAAAAAATCGCCTATTGTAAATCTTGCATTTTGGTAATATATTTTCATGTTAAAACTTTAGATTTTGTAAACTTCTTGATTTTTTAATTATCCTTTTTTCTATTGGCCTTCTGTATTTTAAAATCGTTGACAAGCCTATTACTGTTTCTAATGCCGTTCTAAAATAAACAGTAAAATATTTCCAATCGTTTACCGCATATTTCCTGAAATTATGCCAATATAACCTTATAATTTTAACTAATGGAAACTTATGATAAACCATATAATAATAGGTTGTGTTTTTTAGCTGTTTCCCAAATCTAAAATAATTGTGTCCTATGTTTTTGCGTGCCTCTTTATTAACACGATGATTTACTTTTATTTGATTTGAATAAAGAATGTCGTACCCTTTTGACAAAACTTCAATAGCCACACATGATTCTTCTCCATAAATATCTATCCATTTTGGAAATCCATTGGTTACGTTATAAACATCTTTCCTAATAGCAAAACCACAACCGATAAACTCATTCGTAAAATATTCTTCATCAGCTATTTTACCAAAATTAATCTCATCTTCTTTATTCAACAAGCCTTTTATTTCCTGAAAAGCTATAACGCCTACATTTGGATACTTATGAAAAATTTTTATTGTTTTTAAAATAAAATCTTTATTTATAGGATGTGCATCATCATCTAATCCTATTAAAAATTTTCCTAATGCTTTTGGATAAAGTACATTTCTTGCTTTTGAAGCACCGATTGATTTTTTGGAAATCTCCCACTTAACCCAATTAAATTTCTCTTTTAAAACAAAAGAATTATCAGTACATCCATCTAAAAAAACTAAAATTTCATGTATTGAAAAATCAACTAATTTTTCAAGTATAAGAAGTGTTTTTTCCAGTTCATCTTTTCTGTTTTTAGAAACAATTAATATTGATGCTTGCATAAACCTTTAACTACTTTGTTTTTTGTCCATTCATTTATAATTACAAATTACTCTTTTAATAAATCTATAATCATATCTTTCAAATGTCCTTTACCTAGATAAATTTCTAAATCACTTCTATTTAATTTTAAATGACCATTATTATCTAACCATAAATCATATAATTTCTCTAAGCATTTCGCTATTTTTTCAAAATGATCTATTTCTGAATGATAGTTATAATCATCACCCAACAATCTCATGGTTTCACTGTTATCTGGCCCAAGGTGTAATATCGGTTTATTTGCTGCTACACAATGGGGAAATTTGCCTGGTAAAAACGGACTGATTTCTGAATTTGCTTCCAAAATAATATTAACTGCTACCTGATTCTGTAACCAATATACCTCCTTAAAAGGGACATTTGTGAGTTTTATATAAAGTTGAGGCAAGCTCATTGCATAGTCATTAATGAGATTTTCATGATACGATGCATTTCCCAATAGTAACAATTTCGTATTATTTTTGGCTTCTGGCTTGTTTTCAAGAAATAATTTAAAACCTTTTAATAAATCTTCTGGGTTTCGTTGCTTCATTAAATTACCTGCATGCAATATGTTAAACTTTAAATTATCAAAATAAATAGGAGTTTCAAGGTTTGTTAATTTCTCTTCATAACTTTGATGAGGGATAATCATTCCTGTTTTAATAAAATTCGGAAAAAAACTTCCAACCCAATCTTTTAGCAACCCGCTGGGAAAAGCGGCATATTTTGCACGTTCTGAAACAGATCTAAAAAAACGTTCTTTTCGCTTATATCCTGGCTCATTCCATTGATACGGTGGCGGATAACAACTCATTGGAAATGGATCATGAACATAAGCCAGCCATTTTTCATGTAAATTCTTTAATTTATTTAGGGCATAATGCGGTCTAAAACTAGCACCTTTGCTTAGAGTCAAAACTAAATCGAATTTTCCAATATCTTGTTTTTTTAAAGCCGATTTAATACTGTTTACGTCATTAAAAAAAGTAAAGGAAAACCCGAAAATGGGCTCTAAGTATTTGGCTAAATTTACTTTAAAATAGCGCTGTATAATTCGTTGTGTTCTGCTTAATACATATAATATGTTTATTTTTTTTTCTTTTATTGAAATGCACTTAATACCCTTTAATTGAATATCTTTTTGCGTATAATGTAAAACAGTGATACTATAGCCAATAGCTGCTAAATTTTTAATTAAAGCCACATTGGCCTTAGAACCACTGCTATCGTTTACATCTATGGAATCTACAATTATTAAAATATGTTTAGGCATCTTCAAAAATAGTGTTTTGAATGAAATCTATTATTTTAACAGCAGCAAGTCCTTCTCCATACGGGTTGGCCATTTTAGCTTTTACATTATTTGCATTTAATATTTTGCCTGCTTCGACTATAATTTTACCAGTATTGGTACCCACTAAAAAAGAGCAACCTGCCTTAATACCTTCATCGCGCTCAGTGGTTTCCCTTGTAACCAAAACCGGTATGTTTAATGAAGGGGCTTCTTCCTGAATGCCGCCCGAATCTGAAATAATTAAAACAGCTCTACTCATTAACCAAACAAACGAAGGATAATCTAAAGGATTTATTAAGTGAATATTATTTTTGCCAGACAGCTTTTCGTAAACCACGTTTTGAACATTCGGGTTTAAATGCACAGGAAACACAATTTCAACATCCTTGTTTTTAGAGATTTCTAAAATAGCATGGCATAGATTTTCAAAACCAGTACCAAAACTTTCTCGTCTGTGCCCCGTTACCAAGACAACTTTTTTTGTAAAATCTATCTTTTTGATTAAATCTGTAATAAATGAATTTTCGTAGCCTTTTTCAATTTTATTTAACGTAAAAAAAAGAGCGTCAATGACTGTGTTTCCCGTAACAAGAATGTTTGAGTCCTCAATACCTTCTTCTAGCAGGTTTTGTTTTGCTTTAGCAGTAGGCGCAAAATGAAAATCGGAAATCCTTCCTGTAAGTTGCCTATTTAACTCCTCTGGAAAGGGCGATTTTTTATTGTAGGTTCTTAAACCTGCTTCTATATGCGCTACTTTACAATGTCTATGAAACGCTGCCAATGCTACCAAAGCAGAAGTGCTTGTATCGCCGTGCACAAGTACTAAGTCGAATTCTTCATTTTCTAAAATAGTATCTATTTCCGATAAAATTCTAGAACTTAATTTATTTAGACTTTGGTTAGGTTGCATAACGTCTAAATCATAATCTGGAACTAAATTGAAAAAGTCTAATACTTGATCCAACATTTCTCGGTGCTGAGCCGTAACACAGAGTTTAAAAGGAACCTGTCTTTTGTTTAGTTCTAAACATATAGGTGCCATTTTTATAGCTTCGGGGCGTGTGCCAAAACAGATGAGGATGTTTTTATTGGATTTCAAAGTATTACAGATTTTTTTTGAGAATAAAAGATTGCTATCTAAAACGGGTGTACGACAAATTTCCCATTATGCAGCATTTTGACATAATTTGACGATTCTGTTCCATTTTTTGCTTTTAT
>NZ_JBFVFE010000044.1:0-34205 GCF_052728615.1 Mariniflexile sp.
AAATCGGTCATAAAAACTACTTTTTTTAAATCTAATATATACGCTTTTTTTGAAATATGCAATTTGTCGTGCACCCTCCCCATAGTTATCGGGAACGGAATGAAAAATTTTGTTTAAACTTTTTTAATAACTCTATATTCTTTAATCCTGGTTCAATCTCAAATCTGCTATTAACATCGATGGCGTAACAGTATTTTGAAGCTTTACTTTGCTGGAATTGTTTTAAATTTTCTACTTCTTCCAACCCAATACCACCACTTAAAAAGAATGGTTTGGTTGATGGATAGTTCTTCAAAACATTCCAATCAAACGTGTAACCATTGCCACCTGGTAATTTTCCTTTGGTGTCGAATAGGAAATAATCGCACACAGCTTCATAGGGTTTTAATACATCAAAATTGAATTCTTTTTTGATTGAGAATACTTTGATGATTTCTATAGTTTTGTCAATCAGAACTTGTTTCAGATTCTCATGATGAGATTCCGAAATAAATTCGGAATGACGCTTTTTTAAAGCCTCACAATATTCAGCAGATTCATCGCCATGTAATTGTACTGCCTGTAAATTATGAGTTTTTATTTTTTCAATAACTTCATCTAAATTAGCATTAACAAATATACCTACTCTTTTTATTGATTCAGGCAAATTTGGTATGATAGAATTAAAATGTCTTGCAGATTTATCATAAAATATAAACCCAAGATAGTCAGGTTGCAAAGCTGCAACCTGTTGGATGTTGTCTTGATATTTCATGCCGCAGACTTTTAAAAAAAGCCCCTCCCTCCCCGAAAGGGAGGGAACTGTTGCAGCAATATGTTTGTTTTTTTTATTCATAAGAGTAAGTGTCCTCCTCCTTTGGAGGAGCTAGAGGAGGCTCCTTATAAATTCTTCAGCACTTTTACCCGGATCCTGCGTTTTCATAAAGTTTTCACCAATTAAAAAACCTTTAAATCCGTAAGGTTGCAATTCTTTAATGGCTTCAATAGTGCTAATACCGCTTTCTGATACTTTTACAAAATCGTTTGGAATGTGTGTGCTCAGGTTTTTACTGGTTTCTAAACACACCTCAAAGGTTTTTAAGTTACGATTATTTACACCAATCATATCTAAACTAGGCATCATGGATTTATGCAGTTCTTCGTTGTTATGGACTTCCAACAGCACATCTAATTTAAGGCTTTTTGCAAGTTCTGAGAATTGCTTTATTTCTTTTTTTGTTAGAATAGCTGCTATTAAAAGTATAACATCTGCCCCAAATGCTTTTGCTTCGAGAATTTGATACTCATCAATAATGAATTCCTTGCGAAGTAATGGTAAATTACAATTTTCGCGAGCGTTAATTAAATCGTCTAAAGTACCTCCAAAATATATTTCATCGGTTAATACAGACATACCGCAGACTCCAGCCTTTTCATATCCAAAGGCGACATCTTCAACATTGGCGGTGTTGTTTATGATTGATTTTGATGGTGATTTACGCTTAAATTCTGCAATAATACCCGTATGGCTTGATTTCAGTTTTTTTGACAGAGATGTTGTTTTTCTGTCGAAAAAAGGCAATAATTCAAAAGCTTCAACAGGAATCAATTCTTTTTTTAAATTGACTTCTTTATGTTTATCCGCTACAATTTTATCTAATATATTCATTTTCCTATTCTTAATCCTTTCCAAAGAAAGGGAACTTTTAATATTATTTCCATTTTTTTTAAGTCCTTCCCTTCGGGAAGGATTTAGGATGGGATTTATTTACTTAATTCTTGAATGGTTTGTAATGCTTTTAAAGCTTTACCACTTAATAAAGATTCTTTTGCTTGTTCAAATCCTTTTTTGTGTTCAATTTGATTTGTTGTTGCTATGGCTAAACCAGCATTGGCACAAACCACATTATTTTGTTGTTCGGTGCCTTTTCCTTGTATAACATCCATAAAAATTTTGGCAGACGATTCTACTGTGCTTCCTCCAAAAATAGATTCTTGTTTTATTTCTGAAAGTCCTAAATCTTCGGGAGAAAACATAGTTTCAGCATGATTTGAAATGACTTTGGTTTGCCCTGTCAAGGATATTTCATCATAACCATCTAAAGCATGCACAATGGAATAATTTTTATCGGTATTTTGATAAAGGTATCCATAAAGTCGAAGTAATTCTAAATTAAAAACACCAACCATTTGGTTTTTAGGAAACGATGGATTTACCATGGGACCTAACATATTGAAAAATGTTTTTACTCCTAATTCACGACGAATTGGAGCCACATTTTTCATGGCTGGATGAAATAAAGGCGCATGCAACACGCAAATACCTGCTTTATCTGTCGAACGTTTTAAGAAATCCTCATCACTTGAAAATTTAATGCCTAAATATTCCATTACGTTTGAAGATCCACAAGCAGAAGAAACTCCGTAGTTACCATGTTTTGCAACTTTAACTCCAGCACCAGCAGTTACAAACGATGCTAGAGTTGATATGTTAAAAGTGTCTTTTCCATCGCCACCAGTTCCGCATAAATCAATCGCATTAAAATCTTTTAAATCGATGGGAATGCATAATTCTAGAAGTGCATCACGAAAACCTCGTAACTCTTCAAGCGTAATACTTCGCATCATATAAACGGTTAGAAACGCCGCAATTTGACTTTGGTTATATTCGCCTTTCGATATGTTTACCAAAACATGTTTTGCTTCTTCGCTAGAAATGCTTTCGTGGTTTATAAGTCTGTTTAATATGTTTTTCATTCCTTTTATTCCCTAGAAGGGGGGAATCTTTTTAATTATACTTCAATGTTTATTTTTACTAATCATTTATTTTAAGCCCCTTTGGGGTTTGGGGAATTAATCCAATTTCTTAAAATTTGCTTTCCATTTGGCGTTAAAACCGATTCTGGATGGTATTGAACCCCTTTTACATCGTACGCTTTGTGACGTAAAGACATGACTTGTCCGTTGGCATCAAAAGAGGTAGCTTCTAAACTATCTGGTAAATTTGGGTTTACCACCCATGAATGATAGCGACCCACTTCAATTTCTTTACCCATACCTTTGAATAATGATTCATCGTCAACAGAAATGGTAACCTTAGTGGCAACTCCGTGGTACACTTCATCTAAATTAATGAGTGAACCTCCAAAAACTTCAGCAATAGCTTGTTGCCCTAAACACACTCCTAAAATACTTTTTGTTGCTGCAAATCTCTTAATAATTGGTTTTAACAAACCAGCTTCGTCTGGAATTCCAGGACCTGGCGATAAAACAATTTTATCAAAAGGTTCTACATCATCTAAAGTTAATTTATCGTTTCGAACCACCGTAACATCGCAGTTTAAATCTTCTAAATAATGCACCAAATTGTATGTAAAACTGTCGTAATTATCTATAACTAATACTTTCATAATTTTTATTCCTGCGAAGGCAGGAATCTGTTTTTTTATTCCTGAGGAAGCAGGAATCTATTTTAATTAATCTTTTTAGTCACGTCCCATTCATTGAAGGGAAAATCAAAATTTTTGTAAAATCATGTTTATACTTTCATTTCATGGGATTCCTGCTTTCGCAGGAATTAGATTTCCTCAGCCAATTCAATAGCTTTTGTTAAGGCTCCTAATTTATTATACACTTCTTGCAATTCGTTTTCGGGATTGGATTTTGATACCATTCCTGCGCCTGCCTGCCAATGGAGCTTGTGGTTTTTACTTAAAAACGTACGGATCATGATGGCGTGGTTAAAGTTGCCTTCAAAATCCATAAACCCAATGGCACCACCGTAAAACGAACGACTTGTTTTTTCATACTGATCAATAAGTTGCATGGCTCTATGTTTTGGAGCACCGCTTAATGTGCCCGCAGGAAAAGTGTCGGCAACCATTTGCATAGTTGAGGTTTCTTTATGTTTTTGTCCCGTAACCTTGCTTACCAAATGGATGACGTGTGAAAAAAATTGAACTTCCCGATACGTGTCTATAGTAACGTTGCTACCGTGCCTGCTTAAATCGTTTCTTGCCAAATCTACCAGCATCACATGTTCGGCATTTTCTTTTGCATCTACAATCAGTTTTTTTGCTAATTCAGCATCTTGTATGTCATTACCAGTACGTTTAAATGTTCCTGCTATGGGGTGGATTTCGGCTTTTCCATCACTAACAATAAGTTGTGCTTCGGGCGAACTTCCAAAAATTTTGAAGTTTCCATAATCAAAATAGAATAAATAAGGCGACGGATTGATACTTCTTAAAGCGCGATACACATTAAACTCATCACCTTTGAATTCCTGTGCAAAACTTTTTGATAAAACAAGTTGAAACACATCACCACGACCACAGTGTTTTTTTGCTAATTCTACATGGTGTTTGTATTCATCATCCGTTAAATTAGACGTTATTTCCCCACTTGAAGAAAAGGTGTATGACGCAAAATTTTTTACTTTAATTAAATGGTCTATTTCTTCAATATTAGGTTCAGAATTAAAACAATGTGCAAAAATGTACGCTTCGTTTTTATGGTGGTTTATGGCGATAATATTTTGATAAACTGCATAATTAATATCGGGAATGGATACTGAATTTTCTTTTTTAGAAATGGTTACATCCTCAAAATACCTAACGGCATCATAAGCTATATACCCAAAAATACCGTTGTTTATAAATTTGAATTCTTCTTCTGAATTCACTTTAAAACGTTTTGTAAATTGATTTATTTCTTCGGAAACATCGGTAGTTTTAGTAATTGGTCTTGAAGTTTCGCTACCATCAGGAAAGGTTTGATAAATCGTCTCGTTTTCAACTTTAATAGTTGCAATTGGGTTAAAACAGATGTATGAAAACGTATTATCATTGGCATGGTAATCACTACTTTCCAGCAAGATACTGTTTGGGTATTTGTCTCTAATCTTCAAATAAATACTAACAGGCGTAATAGTATCTGCCAGAATCTTTTTGTAGTGCGTGTATAAATTGTATTTAATCATTTATGCTGAATTTGGTTCAGTTTTTTTATTAAAAAAAGGCCTGTCGTGAATGACAAGCCTTTTGGATATTTTAAGTTTTAAATATACTAGGGTTTTACTTCACAAAACGTAAGTCTGGAAAGGGCCACCACCAAGTATTATTTAAAATTGATTGCATTTTATGTTTTTTACGAGTTCAAATATAGAAATGAAAATATAATTACACAATACTTTTGGTGTTTTTTGTATAAAAGTTTGTTAAACTAGACTATAACAATGAAGTATTAATTAATTTTAGGCTTCTATTGAATTTTTGTTAAGATTAGTTTGTCAACGTAAAAAAGTATCATGAAGTTTAATTTAATATTGATTTTTGCACTTGGATTAATAAGTTGCAATAATTCCAAAAAAACGGATGCCGTTGTTAACAAGGAAGCATCAGTTGAAAACACGACTGTTTCAAATAACGATGATTTAGAAGTGTATGATTATACCGGTTTTGAAAAGTTTCTCAATAAAAAGGACGGGAAAGTTCACGTGATCAATTTTTGGGCAACTTGGTGCGCGCCATGTGTTAGGGAAATGCCCTATTTTGAAAAATTGAACACCGAATATGGCAGTAAAAATGTAGAGGTTTTGTTGGTAAGTTTAGACTTTCCACATTTGTATGATTCTAAATTGAAACCATTTATTAAAGATAAAAAACTGAAATCGAAAGTAATAGCTTTAAATGATGTGGACATGAACACTTGGATCCCGAAGGTTGATGAAACCTGGTCGGGATCGATTCCTGCAACCATTATCTATAAAAATGAGGAGCGTAAGTTTTTCGAGAAATCATTTACTTATGAAGAGCTGGAAACTGAAGTAAAACAATTTTTAAAATAGAAAATTATGAAGAAGACCATCAAATTAATTTCCGTGGCAGTGGTTGTGTTATGTATTAGCGCATTCACCATTACTAAAACAACTGTAAGTGAAGGCTATAAAATAGGCGATGTTGCCGAAGATTTCTCACTTAAAAATGTGGATGGAAAAATGGTGTCGTTGTCAGATTACAAAGATGCAAAAGGATTTATAGTAACATTTACATGTAACACCTGCCCTTATGCGGTGGCTTATGAAGACCGGATTATAGCGTTGGATAAAAAATATGCACCAAAAGGCTATCCTGTAATTGCGATTATGCCCAATAATGTATCCATGAAACCAGATGACAACTTAGATGCGATGAAGCAACGAGCTACCGAAAAAGGATTTACATTTCCTTATTTAATAGATAAGGAACAAAAAGTGTTCCCCAAGTTTGGGGCTACCAAAACACCACACGTGTTTGTGTTGCAAAAAACCAAAAAAGGCAATATTGTAAAATATATAGGCGCCATTGATGACAACTACAAAGACGCATCATCTGTAACTACAAAGTACGTTGAAAATGCAGTTGATGCATTGCTTCAAGGAAAAGACGTTGAACAAACCGAAACTAAAGCTATAGGCTGTTCTATAAAGGTTTAAGTTATTGGTTACTACAAAGAATAAAGAACAAAGAACAAAGAACAAAGAACAACGATTAACGATTAACGAATTTTTGATTTTTGAACTTTTTTCAACTTTGCGCCTTTGCGCCTTTGCGAGACAAAAAGATTATCAAGCGATATTGTTGACAATCAAATAGAATTTGAAACTGAAGATTTGAAGATATGGATTGTCCCCTAGAGGGGACTTTAGGGGTGTTTTTAAAATTTGAATGATATTTAAGTAATTGAGAATCAAATATATAAAATGCTTGTAAATGGTAGAACAAAGAATAAAGAACAAAGAACAAAGAACAAAGAACAAAGAACAAAGAACAACGAATTTTTGATTTTTGAACTTTTTTCAACTTAGCGCCTTTGCGCCTTTGCGAGACAAAAAGATTATCAAGCGATATTGTTGACAATCAAATAGAATTTGAAACTGAAAATAAAATATGTGAAATACTTGTCAATGGTAGCAAATTAATCTAATAAAGTACGTTCGATTTTTTCGTCTAACCATTTTAGATTTATTAATTTTGTAGGATATAAACAGATTAAAAACAATGGAAGATTTATCACAAGAAGAATGGGCATCTCAATTAGCAGAAGATGAAAATGCCGTAGTATTGGATGTTAGAACCGATGCCGAAGTAGCCGACGGAATCATACCAAACGCCATCCATATAGATATATACAAGGGCCAAGGTTTTATTGATGAAGTTGAAGCCTTGGATAAAACAAAAAACTATTATGTGTACTGCCGTTCAGGAAATAGAAGCGGTCAAGCATGCGCCATCATGGAAAATTTAGGATTTGATAATGCCTATAACTTGGAAGGTGGTATATTGGAGTGGGAAGGTAATTTGGTAAATTTTGAATAATGGATAAGAAGATAACATATAAAGGTGTTTTATTTTACTATATAATTTTCTTTGCTGTGCTTGGCTGTAAAGAATCCGTAGCGCAAGAGCAAGTGAAAACCGTTTCAGCAAAAGAAATGCAAACACTGATTGAGGCAGCAGACAGTGTACAGTTAATTGATGTTAGAACACCTCAAGAATATAAGGAAGGACATTTGCGCAATGCTAAAAATATTGATTTTTTATCCAGTTCTTTTTCAAAAGACATTAATGTTTTAGACAAACAAAAGCCGGTTTTTATTTATTGCCGGTCGGGGAAAAGAAGTACTAAAAGCGTGAAAGAATTTTTGGATGCAGGATTTACCGAAATATACAATTTAGAAGGAGGAATATTACAGTGGGAAGCACAAGGGCTCAACATTGAAAAAGAATAGCAAGCTTTTATTTTATCTTTTAACGGCTTGTTGTATCGCATATCAAATAAACGATGTGTATTTTCATCTTCTTTTTAAGTAATTTAACTTTTTTATTTTTAGGAATACAGCTCTTTTTATATATTTACTATAATTAATCTAAAATACTCCCCTCATGGAAAATGGATACATCATATTAGGTATCATAGCATTATTGTTTTTAAGCATGTATGGCTTCGCATATTTATCGGTTCTTAAAGAAAAAATTAAAGCCAAAAAAGAATTAAAGTTGGATCTTGAATTGCAAGAGCGAAGACGCCAAGAAAGTGCTAGGAAACAAGCCATTATTGATGAAAAGGTTAGAAAATTTAACGAAAGAAAAGAAGAGATCCATCAAGAACTGATGCTGCTTGAGAAAATGAAAGAAAGACAAAAGGCTGTCTGATAAAATTTATCCACATGGAAATTGTGTTTTTTAAATAGTAATCAAATTTTTAATTAAAAACCCTGTAAATATCATATTTACAGGGTTTTTATATTTCCCAAACTTCTGCATCCAATTAGGTTTGGTTTTTTCAATCAAATTAGCATAGGTTCAATCTTTTATATTAATGGAATATGGTATTGATCAAATGCATCCATTTCCATCTTCAATAAATAGATATTTAAGATACAAGACTAATTCTTACAAAAACGCTATCATTTTTAAAAATATATTAAAAAATTCGACAAAACGCTTGTTTTTTACGTTTAATTGCATAGATTTGCTTTATTAAACCCTTAAATCTACTTTTATGAAAACTAAAATTCTTTTTTTTAGTATCGTTTTCTTGTTAATTTCAAGTACTTTGTTCGCTCAAAAAAAGAATGAAGCAAAAAGCATTATCAGCCCGAAGGTTGCTATAAAAAAATACCATGATAAAGGAGAATTGGAGCAAATGCAAAAGGGTGAGCTGTTGGTGCTGTATATAGAACGTATAGAAAGTTTGATAAAAACATTGCCTTATATAGCATTTGCTAGAATGCCCGGTATAACCATGAGCGATTTGGGCATTCCGGATACCAACGATAACAAAAAGACTTTAGAGAACCAATTTGAGAGTACAGATTCCTACCTTAAGGCAACTGTGGAATTTCAAGAAAAAATGCTACCGTACTCCGACAAAAGCAACTTAATAGCGGCCATTTTGTTTTATGAGGAAACCATGAAGGCACTGTACATTTACAGTGAGTTCCGCTAATTGATCTTTAATATATTCTTTTAAGGCCCCAAATAAAGTACCATAAAAGATTGATAACTATTTATAACACGCTTTCAACTTATTAACCCAAACTTCATGAAGTCTCTCATTCCAAGAATTTTAAACCATATACCCTCAGGATTTAGCAATTGTAATATTTTTAGCAATCCATACGTGTGGCTTAAGGAAAATTCTTTGGTATTTCCCAACAAAATATGTATTTCATCGAATATATTTGCATTTTATGGGATTTATTTATAGATTTGGATGTTAAATGACAGAATAATAATATTTATTTTTTCGCTATGAAAAACTTTACTAAAATCGTATACGTATTTCTATTGGTTGCTGGAAACAGCTTTGCCCAACAGGAAAAGGGAATTGTGGGTGCCAACAACTGGTTAAACAATTGGACCGAATTCAATACTAGCCATACAGACTATGGGGAAGCCACTCAAATATTGACAGGTAATATTTTGAAAGACACTAAATTGTCCAAGAAGTATGTGTATTTGTTAATGGGAAGTGTTTTTGTTGTAAACAACGCCACCTTAACTATTGAACCGGGTACCGTAATAATAGGTGATTATGATTCTAAGGCATCACTAACCATTACTAAAGGTGCAAAAATAATGGCAGATGGTTTAGAGACAGACCCTATTGTTTTTACTTCAAATAGAAGCGTTAAAAGAGCTGGTGATTGGGGGGGCGTGTTTCTGCTTGGCGATGCGCAAACCAATAAATTCGGAAATGGCTCTGTGGCCTCTTTCCATACCAATCTTGACCCCGCAGCTTATGTGAACACCAATTATGGAGGCACTAACAGTATAAGCAATTCCGGTGTTTTAAGATATGTTAGGATTGAATATGCAGGAAAACGTCTTCAAAATGGCGGAAATTACAGTGGCTTATTGTTAGCAGGTGTTGGCAGCGAAACTGTTTTACAAAATATAATGATAAGTTATTCGGCCGGCAATGCCTTTGAAGTGTGGGGAGGTCAAGTAAACCTGGAAAAAGTTGTTTCTTATAGATCTAATACCAACGATTTTAAATTTAATTACGGGGCGCAAGTTCAATTGTTCAATTCATTGGCCATTCGCTCGCCTTATATATCAAGCAGACACGGCGCAAGATGTTTAGATGTGGCTTCTTACGATAAAATACAGGAAGTTGATTTTACAAAAAAAGGAACCTCCATAGTGGCAAAAAATTTAACACTCTTAAATGACAGTCAAAATTTAAAAGCCGACATACAAATGGGCTTGATAAAAGAAGCTATCCATATAGGAGAAAACACTCTTTTTGATATGAGCGGAAGCGTCATATCTGGATTTAACCCAGCCGTGCTTTTAGAAGAGACCATTGTTATCAATAGCGCAAATTTAGAAAAAATAAAATTCAGCTCCATGTATTTCAACAATTGCAATGGAAACATTTTTGTTGAGAACCATACAAACAATGAGGACTTAGAAAACTGGTACGGCAACAGTGCTTTTTTTAACGTGTATTCCAAGAGTAACAATGCAGAAACATTTATTGATATAAAAAATGAAAAGCGACCTGATTATAGATTGCGAATCAATAAAATTATGGCATCGAATGATATTGACCGAAATTAAAAACGAATCATAAAAAATTAATTTAAATTATTTAGTCTATAAAACAATTCTATTTTTTTTATTCCTTTAAACTCAATATGGCTTTGAGGGTTTTTAAATTGAACCGACAAAAATATAAGTGGGCAAAAGTTTTCACATGAAGGTTAGAAAAGATAATTGTTTTTCAGAAGTTTTATTTACCAAAGAAAATAAAATATCGAATGCGGAACTTTACTATTATATTTTTTGTCCTTTTCTCATTAATTCAAAACATGGGCGCCCAAATAGTAATTGGAGCACCTAGTTTAGGATTCAGTCAAGCATGTGCAAGTCCGTCTTTCAATACTTATTATGTTACATTTACTTTCTCACCACCCGCAGCATTAAACATAACAAATCAGTTTAGCGTAGAGCTATCAGATGCTACTGGAAGTTTTTCAAACCCAACTACCGTATTCACATCTGCTGCAGGGGCTGTAATAGTATCGCCTGCTACTTTAGGTTTTTCTCTTCCAAATACAACGGGGGGCGAAGCCTATAAAGTTAGAATAAAAAGTACGGCGCCAGCTGCCACTAGTAGTAATTCGGTAGCTTTTGCGGCATACTATAAGATTCAAGATTCTCCGTTTTCAATCAATAATTTAATTTCTACCGGTGTTTATTGTTCTGGGGGAAGTTATCTTTTAACAATAGACAACCCAGGTACGGGGTCTAATGATTCTCCATTAAAATACCCATCGCTTACCTTTAACTGGTTTAGAGAAACAAGTCCCACTACCTCTGTTTTTGTTGCTGCTGGTGCTACCTTGGCAGTAAATCAACCAGGAACTTATTTTGCTAAAACCAATTATGGTACGTGTACTTCCGATTCATTTTCAAATCGTGTAACGATTACTGAATCGGCATCAGGAACTACTTCGTCCATTAATTCCAGTTTGGGGAATCCGTACTGTGCAAGTCAAGGAGCAACTACTTTAAGTACCATAAACGGAAATAGCCATCAATGGTTTAAAGATGGTAGTGCCATTGCCGGCGCCACCAACCAAACATATCAAACCAGTGAGGCAGGTACTTATTCTGTTACCGTTAATTTAGGGATTTGTACAGCAAACGCATCCATAGATCTTCAAACCAGTGGTTTTACCAGTAGTATAGATGTTCCTGAGACCAATACGATACAACTAGGTGAAACCTTGGTGGCTACAATAACTACCGATGCCAGCAACCCTGAATTCAAGTGGTATTTTAATGAAACGATTATTTCTGGTGCTACCACCAATAGTTATGAAGCTACCCAATTGGGAAATTATAAAGCAGTTATTACGCAAACTTCTGGTTGTTCGGCATCCGAAGAATTTCTTTTTTCAATAAAAGAGCCCTTTCCAGATGTTGCCAACATACCCAATTTAATTAGTCCAAATGGAGATGGCATCAATGATACTTGGATGATTCCTAAGCAATATGTTAGTGGCACAGATACGCAGATAGTCATCATGAACTCACAAGGAAAGGTGGTGTTCCAAACAAACGATTACCAGAATAATTGGCCGCAAGACCAAATCAATTTTAAAGATATAAACCCAGTATATTATTATATCATCACCACCTCAAATCAAAAAACTAAAAAAGGCTCCATAACAGTAGTCAAATAGCATGAAATACTATTTATTATATATAGTTTTATTTTTCTGTTTTATGCAGTTGTCCCATTCGCAAGATGGGGTGGTGTCGTTTGCATTGCCTGTTCGAAATTCATTAAAGTTCAATAAATATGTTGTGAACCCCACTTTTAGTTTTGTGAGAGAGCAAAACAAATACATCACCTTTACCAATAAAAGGGAATGGGTTCAGTTTGAAAACCCTCCGCAAGCCTATCTATTCAGTTATTCAGGAAGGTACAATGAAAATACAGGCGTAGGCCTTGGGTTGTTCCAACAAAATTATGGGGTATTGACCACTTTTGGTGGGGTGCTTAATTATGCTTACAATGTGGTTCTTGACAGAGACAGCAATTTAACGTTTGGTATGAATTTGGGAGTTTATAAAAGTGGCATCAACCAAGGGAATGTAATTACCAATTTTCCCGATCCCTCTTTAGATAACATTCCTTCCAATACAATGGTTACCGTAAATCCCGGTATCAATTATGGTACCACGTTTTTAGATTTTGGGGTGTCATTAAACAATGTGGTACTGTACAATTTAAGCACGTCCACGCTCATTGAGGAGAATCCTAAACAAAGTGCCCAGGCACATGCGATGTATACGGGGTATCTTGATAGTCGGGGTTTTTTTGATAAAAGCAAATTTTCCGGCTTGATCAGATCGGAGTTCAGTAAAGAGCAAACCATTGTTTCTGGCGTTATGATGCTTTCCATTCCTAAAGGCATGTGGGCGCAAGCAGGCTACAATACGTTTTATGGGCTTTCCGCAGGTATAGGATTTAACCTTACCAATAATATTGCCATTGAGTACAATTATGAGAAAGCGATGGGCGATTTTTCAACTTTTGGAAATTCCCACGAATTTACATTGGCTTATAAATTCAATAAAAATTACAGATATAATTATGGTGATGACGATAGTGATGAAGGCGCTTTGATCGTTCCGGCCAAAAAAACAACACGTGCAGTTGCCAAACCAAAAAATGAGGTCAGAAAAAAACCTGGGACCAGTGTAAACAAACAAAAAGAAGCTGAGGCTAAAGCTAAAGAAGCTGCAGAAGCTAAAGCATTATTGGCCGCTGAAAAAGCAAAAGACGATGAAGAAAGAAAAATAAAATTAGCGGAAGAAGCCCGAATTAAAGCAGAAACAGCTACCAAAGATGCATTAGCGGCGGAAGAAGCTAAAGCTAAATTAGAAGAAGAAAATAGAATGAAGCTTGAGGCAGAAACTAAATCTAGATTGGCAGCAGAAGCAAAAGCTAAGGGAGATGCCGAAACCAGAGCTAAATTAGCTGCGGAAAAGGCTAAAGCTGATGCCGAAGCTAAAACGAAATTGGCAGCAGAAAAGGCTAAGGCAGATGAAGAAAACAGATTAAGGATTGCTCAAGAAGTAGCAGAAGCTAAAGCAAAAGCGGCGGAGGAAGCCAGACTTGAGTTAGAGGCAGAAACCCAAGCTAAATTGGCAAGTCAACAAGCAGCACCAAAACCTGTAGATGAGATTGCTAAACCAACGGAGGATGTATCAAAAATAGCAGAGGATACTAAAACTGAACAAGGTCAATTACTGAACAAATTAAAAGAAACAGTTGCCATTAAAAGACAAGACCTTAAGGATTTGAAAGAGGAGAACGACCTAAGCGAACAAGGTATTTACACACAACCTAAAACCTTTAAAAGTGTAACGGCTGAAAATGCGGCAATCGAATCCTTAATAGGTCAGATAGATAATGTTATTGGCGAACAAAACAATAAAATTGCCCAATTGGAGAATTCATATAACCAAAGGCTTAAAAAATATCCAAATGCTGATGATGCAACCAATATGATTTATTTAAACGAAATAGAGATATTTAAAAAAGAACAAGCAGCAGCAATAAAAACCAAAGCAAATTTAGTATCGGAATTGGAAGCCATTAAAAAAGCCACCGAAGTTGAAAGAAGACGGCGCATAAAACGTGCGGCTTATGATAATGAACAAGATAGATATAATAAGGATAGAGCAACATTGAATGTCATTAAACAAACAACACCATTAAGTGCTGTACCATTAAAACAAGAAGACTTTGATTTTGGAGATGAGCAAAGCAATATACAAATTGTGAAAGATGTGAAAAATGTCGAGAATGGTTATTATGTAGTGTTGGCGGTACATAGCGATGTTGCCAAAAGAGATGATTTTTTAACCAAAGCAGTAGCGGCAGGAGAAAAGAATATCAACTTTTTCTACGATGTAAATACCAGCAAATACTATATATATTATGAAAAATTTGATGATATAGAAGATGCCCAAAAAGCATTGCAGGCCAAAGGGACCAAGCCATACAACAGCAAAATGTCCATGGTTAAAATTGAAAATTAAAAAAAATAATTAAGACAACCTTTTTTCCAATGTGCCCCCATTGGAAAAATTGATAAACATAATCTAATATGAAAAAACCTACTTTTATTAAGTTGTTTCTTTTGGGAATACTTTTAGTGCTATGTAATGGTGCCACTGTATTTGCCCAACTTGCTGTTCCTTTTACACCTCGATTGGCCGGTGGTAATATGGTGGTTAAAGGCGATGTCGTACTAATAGGTAATAATATAATAACTGCCGAGGGCTTGCCATTGCCTTACAATGGTAATCAGAACAATAATAATTATGCTGGCGTTTATGTAAATGTTGCCAGTGGGGGCGATCCTACCATTTTCAGTTCCAGTAGTGCTGATTTAGCAATAAGCAGTTCATGTAAAAAGATTTTATATGCAGGGTTGTATTGGGCATCTGTATATCCGAATGAAGTGGGTACCAATAAAAATGCACAATTTGAGGGCACTACTAGATTCGAAGATTGGAATCAGATGAAGTTTAAACTGCCCACGGGTGGGTGGATTGATATTGTTGCAGATAGCAATCCCGATCCAGTAGGTGATGAAGATGACATTATTTTTGATGGTTTGAAATATTACGGGCCTACAGTAGCTCAATCCTTTAAAGATTCACCCATAATTTGTTATAAAAACGTCACAAATCTATTGGCGGGACTTGCCGATGCCAACGGTACCTATACAGCAGCCAATATCAGGGCTACAAGAGGTTGGAGAGTTGGTGGTTGCTCTGCGGGTTGGACACTGGTAGTGCTTTATGAAAATCCGTTATCGACCAGTAAATATATATCCATTTTTGATGGGTATGCTGGGGTTCAAAATAACGCCACTCTTAATATCCCCGTTTCTGGTTTTCAAACTTTACCAGCGCCTTTGCCTGTTATCGCCAAAATAGGAGTGGGTGCATTGGAAGGAGATATTGGTATTTCGGGAGATTCATTTAGGTTTAAAGCCAGTACAAATCCTACTTTTACCACAATAAGTGATGCCTTAAGTCCGGCAAATAATTTTTTTAATTCTCGAATAACCAATAATGGGGCATATATTACCAATAGAAATCCAGCAAGTTTAAACACCCTGGGATTGGACATTAAAAATGTGCTGATTCCGAACCCGCTTAATTCTGTGCTTCCCAATAGTGCCACCGCAGGGGATTTAAGATTAACAACCAGTGGCGATGGGTACGGGGCCTTTGTGTCTACGTTCGCTGTGGAAATCATTGCTCCGGACATAGTGCTCACAAAAATTGTTGAAGATGAATTAGGGAATGATATTGGAGGGCAAGTGGTAGATTTGGGCGACCAATTATATTACACCATTGGTTTTAAAAACACAGGAAATGATGATGCTACCGATTTTACAATTAGGGATGTACTTCCAACAAATATAGTATTTAATTACCCTGCCGATATGAGTCCTTTGCCTGTAGGTGTTACCGTGCAAAGTTATAATGCGGCAACTCGGGAACTTATTTTTAAAGTGGATAAATCTGTTGTTGAACAAAACGACCCTGTTTTGGAAATTCGTTTTAAGGTAACGGTGGTATCAACCTGTAGTTTACTGAGCGATGCCTGTTCAAATGCCGTTACTAATCAAGCGTATGCAACATATAAAGGAACCGTTAATCCTATTTTTACTATTTCAGACGATCCAAGTTATAGTAGCAACACCGGATGTTTGATAACACCGGGAGCGACCAACTTTTTGGCCGATTTAAATGATTGTATTTTTACTGAAGAAGTCATATTTTGTGGCGCCAGTACGGTGTTAACAGCCGGTGGTGGTTATGATGCTTATTCTTGGTCAACAAGCCCATCAGGAACGCCCGTTATAGGCACATCACAATCTATCACGGTTACAACTCCTGGCACCTATTACGTGCATAATACCGCAGTGGCACCTTGTCAATCCATCGATCAAGTGTTTAATGTGGTAACCTTTGGCGCCAATGTTCCAAACCCTGTTCTTCCTTTTGCCGACCAAGTGGTTACCTGCCCCAATAATGGGAAATTATTGCCTAATATATTTTTATGTGGTGCCAATGATTCCAAATTAATTCAAACAAACATTACGGACGCATCTTCCATAATTTGGGAAAAATTGGATGAAGCCAGTTGTGCTGCGGTAACCAATAATGATTGTGCTAATGAAAATACCGCTTGTACTTGGAACCAGGTGCAAACGGGCCCCAACTTTTTGGCAGATACTTCTGGCCAATACAGGTTGACCTTAAATTATGCAGGGGGTTGTTTTAACCAGTTTTATTTTAATGTTTTCACAAACTTATTGACTCCAACAGCTACATCAAGAGATATTATTTGTGACACGCCTGGTGAAATAGTAGTGGGAGGCGTGCCAAGTGGCTATGAGTACAGTATTGATGGTGTAAACTATCAACCAAGTAATGTGTTTTCAGTTACTTTACCAAATCTTTATACGGTGTATGTAAAACAAATAGGTGTATCACCCAATCCTTGTATATTTTCAGTGCCGGATGTTCAAGTACGAAAACGTAATTTTACCGTTTCAACAGTGGTTACGCAACCTTTTTGTAACGGTGGAAAGGGAAGTGTAAAATTAGCGGCAAACGATGTGCGCCCCCAATATTTCTATTCCATTTATCAAGGCGCCACATTGATCAATAGTGTAGGCCCAATAGTTGATAGTGATTATACATTTCCTAACTTAAATCCAGGAACGTACACCGTAAATGTTTCAACGGAAGATGGTTGTGCCTATTCTGGCGACATTCAAATTATAGATCCACCATTGTTAACGGCAACCGCTGCCCTTACACAACCTTTAACGTGTACCGATGGTGAGATTACAGTATATCCAGTAGGAGGTACGCCACCCTATTTTTATTTTGTAAACAGTCCTACTGATTTTCAAACCACACCAGATATTCCCGTAACAGCTTCAGGGGTGTACAATATTAAGGTGGTAGATGTCAATAACTGTTCAGTAGATCTTTCTATAACGGTAAATGCCATCCCCCCACCAGATTTCAACCTTGATAAAACAGATGTAGTATGTGCTAGTGATACCAACGGCACCATCCAGGTCAACGTAACCAATGCAAATGGCAATAGCTTGGAGTACAGTATAGATAATGGGGTTACCTTTACCAGTTCCCCACTATTTACAGGACTTGCCGCTGGAAATTATGATGTGGTAGTGCGATACACTTTTGCAACAGATGTTTGTACAACGGCGTCTCAACCTATTACTATTTTAGTGCCTTCAACCATTGCAGGAACAGCAACATTAACAACACCTTATACCTGTACTAGCAATGGGGTTATTACAGCATCGGGGGTTTCAGGAGGAACAGCACCTTATACATATAGTGTGGACGGTTTAAACTTTCAACCGGGACTTACATTTTCAGGATTAACAAATGGAACTTATACGGTAACTATTAGAGATGCAAACGGCTGTACATTAGCTACTGCACCAATTACTATTGCGCCGTTAAATCCACCAACAGATTTAACTTTTAGCAATACGGCATTAAGCTGTCCAGCCAATACCTCTACCGTTACTATTTCAAGTACAACAGGAGGTAGATTACCATTGCAATATCAAATTACAGCACCAGCAGCTTCGGCTACCGCATACCAAAGTTCCAATGTTTTTTCCGGACTGGTTCCTGGAACTTATACGTTTCAAGTTAGGGATGCAAACAATTGTACCTACAGTGAAACCTACCAGATTATGCCATTGCCGGTATTGAGCGTTGTGGGACAAACTATAAGTGATGTTACTTGTTTTGGAGCTTCAGATGGAGCGGTTCGATATACTGTGTCAGGTACAACAAACTTTACCTACACTATAAATGGAGGTGCTTCTACGGCAGGAACATCGCCTATTAATTTAACAGGTTTAGCAGGTGGTACTTACACCATTGTTATTAGAGATAATACCACTAACTGTACCGCAACAACGTCTGCTACAGTAGCAGCACCTCCAGCGGCATTGACAATTTCTACCACTGTTTCACCATTAACTTGTAGTGTGAATGGCAGCGTAGTTGTTAACACCACAGGTGGTTGGGGAGGCAATGTTTACGAACTTGTACAACCCGATACTACCGTTTTAGGACCACAAGGAAGTAACATTTTTTCAAACCTAACACAAGCAGGAACTTATACTGCAAGGGTTAGAGATGCCAAAGGATGTCAAGTAACCACAACGTTTACAATAAACACACCAACCAATCCAACGGCAACTATCGTTAATGCGGATTATTGTTACGATGCTATCAATGGAGCATCGCTTGAAGTGAATGCAACAGGTGGACAATCTCCATACAATTATAGTATTAATGGAAGTGCATTCCAACCTAGCAATATCTTTTCAAATTTAACACCGGGAACTTACAATATAATTGTAAGGGACGCTTATGGATGTACATTTAATTTACCTGCTGAAATCATTGCACCACAAGTAACGCTAAGCACGGTATTAACTAAGGAATTGGATTGTACAGCTTCTCCAGATGCCGTAATTACAGGAACTATTTCTAGTGGATATACACCTTATACTTATGCTGTATCTATTAATGGAGCTGCTTATAGTTCTTTGGGGTCTACAGGAACACCATTTACATATTCAACGGCAGCGAGTGGTACTTACCAATTTAGAGTGACAGATGCAAATGGATGTCAAGCCTTGTCAAATGTAATTACCATCAGCCCTATAACAAATCCAACAGCAACTACAACCAGAGTAAATCCAAGTTGTAATGGAGCTGCTAATGGTTCGGTACAAATAGTTCCAGCCAATGGCGTAGGACCTTACACATTTAGTTTTAATGGAAGTGCGTTTACTTCAACATCATCGTACACTGGTTTAGTAGCCGGTACATATGCTTATATAGTACGAGACGCTAAAGCATGTACATTTACTGGTAGCGTAACATTAACTGAGCCAACGGCTTTAGTTGTTACGGCAAGTGCAACGGCTTTTAGTTGTAGTCCTACCAACACAAAACAATCAGCAACAGTAACCATTAATGTCCCTACAACTGGAACTGCTCCTTATGTGTACAGTTTTAATGGGTCTGGTTATAGTTCAAGCAATACATTAACAGTAAATGATAATGGTACAGACCAAGTTATTGCATATTCCGTAAGGGATGCCAATGGTTGTACTAATGGGGGTTCTGTAACTATATTACGATTAAACCCACCAACCGATTTAGATTTTGTTACTACCAGTGTCACTTGTACAGCAACCACAGCTACGGTTACGTTAACAGCTACCAATGGTGTTGGGACATTACAATATGAAACTATTTCACCATCACCCATAGTAGTAGCAAAACAAACATCGAATTCATTTTCTGGATTAACACCAGGTACTTACGTATTCAGGGTAACGGATGCTAATGGATGTTATTACACAGAATCTTTCACAATAAATCCAGTTATTCCAATTGCTGTAGCAGGTACATTAATAAGCGATGTTCTATGTTTTGGAGGTAATAATGGATCAGGAACTTATACTGTTTCAGGAAATGCAACAGTTGGTAATTATACGTTTGCATTAACAGCAGGCACATTAGGAACAGGCACACTTACAAAGTCAGGAAATGTTTTAACCTTATCAAATGTAGTAGCAGGTAGTTACACTGTACAGGTTACGGATACCGCTACTGGCTGTGTTGCAAATGCTACCATTATTGTTAGTCAGCCTACTAATGCATTAACCCTTGTAGAAACCAGTAATATTAATGCTAATTGTTTCAATAGTGCTCAAGTAACTGTAGCGGCATCGGGTGGAACGCCAAACTATACCTATGCTTTTGTTCAAGATGGAGCTTCTCCAACAGGACTTTACACATCTAGTAATACTGCAGCATTAGACCCAACAACAAGCACAAATTGGGATGTTTGGGTTATGGATAATCAAGGGTGTACATTTAAATTGGATATTGTTGTGGCAACAGATGCAGTGCCAACAATTGACCCTGTTGCATTACAATGTTACATAGGTACGCCAATTTCTATCACTTTATCTGGTACAGCGGTAGGTACGCCAACATATAGTATTGGAGGTTCGTATCAAGCAAGCCCTACATTTAGCATTAATGCTCCTGGAATATACAACGTGAGTATTAAAGATGGCAATGGGTGTATTGCTACCAGAACTTTTGAATTAAAACCAGAATTGTTGTTGGATGCTAATATGACGCAAGATTTAACTTGTACCGTTGATGCAAGTATTGCATTAACAGCAAGTGGCGGAACAGGGACATACAGCACCTATGAGGTTAGTTATAATGCAGGTGGTTATTCTGTAATAGCAGGTTCTCCATACACAGCGACATTAGATGGAAATTATCAGTTTAGAGTTACAGATTCACAAGGATGTCAGGCATTGTCCAATATCATTATAGTTACACCAAAAACAACACCTACACTTACGTTTACACAAACCAATGTGAGTTGTAATGGAAGTAGCGATGGCAGCATTGTAGTTACAGCAGGCAATGGTATAGCGCCTTACCAATATAGTATTGATAATGGAGCAACGTTTCAAGCATCGAATGTATTTAATGGCTTATCTGCAGGAACATACAATGTAGTTGTTAGAGACAGTAAAAACTGTATTTCTGCAGCCACTTTAGTAACTATAACGCAACCAACACCATTAGCAGCAACAGCAAGTGCCACGGCATTTAGTTGTAGTGCTACCAATACAAATCAATCAGCGGTAATAACTATTGCAGTACCAACAACAGGAACAGCACCATACCAATATAGTTTTAACGGTGGAACAAGTTTTAGTTCTAGCAATACACTAACGGTAAATGATAATGGATCAAATCAAACATTTTCTTATGTTGTTAGAGATGCCAACGGCTGTTTAACAGCAGCTCAAAATATTACATTAACGGCATTGAATCCTCCAACGGACTTAACATTTACTTCATCGCCTGTTACCTGTTTGGCAACCACCACTACAGTAAACCTAACAGCTACCAATGGGGTTGGGGTATTGCAATATGAGACCATTGCGCCTTCACCAATAATCAGAGCAAAACAAACTTCTAATTCATTTGCAGGATTAACACCAGGTACTTATGTATTTAGGGTAACTGATGCTAATGGATGTTATTATTCAAAATCTTACATTATAAATCCAGTAACTCCAATAGCCGTAACAGGATTAAAATTGAGTGATGTATTATGTAATGGAGGTAATTCTGGAGCTATTAAATTTACTGTTTCTGGATATGCTGGAACTTACGCAAGTACCTTGACCAGTGGAGCAGGAACCTTGGTTCAATCTGGAAACACTATAGATTTAACAGGTTTAATTGCAAATACCTACATGATTCAAGTTACAGATGATATCACAGGTTGTACAGCAACATATTCTATTACGATAAGTGAGCCAACTTTATTAACATTTACAGCAACATCAACAAATGTATTCTGTACAAATGACGAATCACAAATTACAGTGACTGCTTCTGGCGGAACGTTAAGTTATACCTATGCAGCAGTTGTTGCAGGATCTGCAGCACCTTTAGCGGGAGCTTATGGCAGTAGCAATGTAATAACTGTAGACACAAATAGCGCAGCAGATTTAGTTTGGGATGTATATGTAAAAGATGCCAATAATTGTATTGTAATGAATCCGGTGACCATTGTAGCGGATGCATTACCCACAGTAACAGCACCAACAGTATCAAACCAATGTACAGCTACTTCAGGGTTTACATTTACCGTTTCAGGAACTGGTATTGCGCCACTTTCATATAGTATAAATGGCGGGGTATCGTATCAAACTAGTCCAACATTTACAGTAAATGCCGCAGGAAGTTATACAATTATTATTAGAGATGGGAATGGATGTACGGCCACTAGCGCTACCCAAACCCAAGTGTTCGCACCTATTACAACAAATGCGGTTTTAACAAAAGATATTACCTGCTCCCTACCAAGCGATGCCACCATTAATGTATCTGTTTCTGGTGGGAACGGACCTTATAGCTATAAAGTCAAAATTGGTGCAGGAGCCTATGGAGTTGCTATTCCATTTGCAGGAACTTCCTTTACTTATAGCACATCTACCGCAAATACATATCAGTTTGAAATTACCGATGCTAATGGGTGTGCTAAAGAAACGAATGTAGTAACAGTAACGGCTACAGTCAACCCAGTTATTACTAGTGTAGTTCAAACGCGATTTATTTCATGTAATGGCGATGAAACGGCTGCTATTCAAGTTAATGTTGACAATACACTTGGTACTGCACCATTTGTTATAAATGTTAATACTACTACTACTGGAACTAATTATGGTACAAGAACATCTGGTTTAGCTGCTGGAAACTATACCATTACGGTTACAGATGCAAAAGGATGTACAGATACGGATACTATTATAATTAGCGAACCTAATGCCATAGATTTTGATTTAACAAAAATAGACATCACGTGTAATAATCCAGGGGGCTCAAGTTTAGGGTCAATTACTGTTGAAAATGTAACAGGGGGTACAGCACCATTTTCATATTATATTACAAATAATTTCGGTGATGTAATTCCTGGTAATCCATATTCGGCAGTATCAAATGAGGATTATATCTTTAGCATCATAAATTTTGGGATTTATACCATTAATGTCATTGATTCAAACGGATGTAGTTTGACAAAACAAATAACCATGGCTTCCCCACCATCTGATTTGGATATTGATGTTACAACCTTAACCTCAGATTGTACTAATGGAGGTACTGCCATAGTTGAAGCTATATCAGCAGTTGGTAGCGGTAATTATGAGTTTGGTATATTAGAATTTAATTCTGCTCCTTATACAACAACTTGGTTGACACCAGATTCTCCCGGAGGCAATACTAGAACCTTTATAAACTTAACACCAGGTGTGGTTTATACATTTGTGGTACATGACATTACAACCGATTGTTATTTTGTAAAATCTGCGGACTCGCCTATAGCTCCAGCTTCTACTTTAACATCGTCGGTTATACCAAATAACATTACTTGTAAAGGAGAAGATGATGGTAGTGTTACATTTACTATTGACAATTTTGATAGTACCACAACTTCAGTTGATTATGAAATTTTTAGAGCATTTTCGAATGTTTCCATTGGACCAGTAATTAATATACCTGTTACTTTTGGAACTCCTGAAACAGTGACAGCACCAACTCCAGCATCTTTGTCGCCTGGACAATATTATATTGTGTTTACTGAAAACGGAACAGGTTCATTTAATGGGTGTAAATCTGCTTCAGCAATTTTTGAAATTAGGGAATCAACAATCGATCTAAGTGTTACGGTTTCAGTTTCTAAAAATGAGAATTGTACTGAATTAGGTGTTATCACAGCCATTGGAAAAGATGGAACGGCTCCATATACATATCAGTTGCTACTATCTACAGATTTAGCTCCAACTGCTGCTAGTGCAGGTTGGATTAGTGCAAATACTTTTACAGCTTCTGCAAACAATTATATTGTTTATGTTAAAGATGCTTATGGGTGTATAAAATCAGCTCCTATTACTTTAGCAAGAGATGCAGATCCTACAATTGATGCAGTAACTCCACAATGTTTTACAGGTACCCCAATTTCAATAACCTTAACGGGTACTACTTCTGTTGGTCCAGTAACTTACAGTATTGGTACTGGCGGTGTTGCAGGTGCTTATCAAGCAAGTCCAACATTCAGTATCAGCGCAGCAGGAACTTATGACTTATTTATTAAAGATGGTAATGGCTGTATTGCAACAACTACGTATGTTGTGGAACCTCCGTTATTATTGGATGCTGATTTAACAAAAGAATTAGATTGTACCGTTTCACCAGATGCGGTAATAACCTTAACTCCAAGTGGTGGAACAGGAACATACACTACTTATGAAGTTGATTTTAATGCTGGAGGTTATGTTTTAATAGCAGGTTCACCATATACAGCAACTGTAAGTGGTACATACCAATTTAGAGTTACGGATGATCAAGGTTGTCCAGCAGAATCAAATATTATCACAATAGACCCTTTGAGCACTCCAGCTCTTACCGAGACACATATCAATGTAAGCTGTAACGGAGGTTCCGATGGTAGCATTGTCGTAACGGCGTCCAATGGGATAGCCCCGTACCAATACAGTATCGATAACGGTGTTACCTTCCAAGCATCCAACGTGTTTAACGGTTTAAATGCGGCAGGCGTGTACAACGTAGTTGTGCGGGACAGTAAAAACTGTGTTTCACCGGCTACCTTGGTGCCTATCACAGAACCAGCATTGGTTGGGGGAACGATAGTGTTGACACAAGGCCTGACCTGTGGAGCAGGGAATGCGACGCAAGCGGCCATAGTAACGGTTACGGGCAGCGGTGGAACAGCACCATATACCTATAGTTTTGATGGCGGTGCAAATTACACCTCAACAGACACCTATTCCACGTTTACGTCAGTAACAGTGACTGCTTATGTGAAAGATGCCAATGGGTGTATCATTCCAGCGCCAATAAATGTATTGGTGCCGGCATTGGACGCGCCAACGGATTTAGATTTTTATGCTACACCAGTTACCTGTTTGGCAGTAACGAGCGATGTACAGTTAACGGCAACCAATGGTGTTCTGCCATTGAGCTATGCGATATTGTCACCGGCAGCTTCCACAGGAAACGTATCGGGAGCATCCAGTGGATTGTTTACGGGCTTAGCACCAGACACGTATTTATTTGAAGTGACTGATGCCAATGGATGTACCTATCAAGAATCTTATACCGTTATCCCTGTTACGAATATTATAGTTGCGGGATTAAAATTGAGTGATGTTTTATGTTTAGGAGACAATACAGGAGCCATTCAATTTACCGTTACCGGATATGCAGGAACTTATACAACTACATTAACCAGTGGTGCAGGAACTTTGGTTCAATCAGGTAATACTATTGATTTAACCGGTTTGATTGCCGATACTTACACCATTAATGTTACTGATGATATTACTGGATGTATAGCTACGGAAACAATCATTATCACAGAACCTGTAAGTGCATTAACATTTACTGCAACAGCAACAAATGTATTCTGTACTAATGATGAATCACAAATTACAGTAACTCCATCTGGAGGAACAGCTAATTATACCTATGCAGCGGTAGTTTCTGGATCAGGAGCGCCTTTAGCAACAGCTTATGGCAGTAGCAATGTAATTACAGTAGATACCAATTCAGGAACAGACTTAGTTTGGGATGTATATGTAAAAGATGCCAATGGTTGTATTGCCATAAATCCAGTTACAGTAATACTTGATCCATTGCCAACGGTATCCACACCACCTTTGGCTTCAAATCAATGTACGGTTTCTTCAGGATTTACATTTACAGCATTTGGAATGACCGGTGTTGCACCATTCACCTATAGTATCAATGGAGGTGCATCATATCAAGCAAGTCCAACATTTACTGTAAATACCCCGGGTACATACACAGTTACTATTAAAGATAATAACGGTTGTACGGCAACTAGTGTTACCACTACTGAGGTATATGCACCATTAAATTCAGTTGTAACTTTAACAAAGGAATTAGATTGTACAGTATCACCAGATGCAGTAATTACGGGAACTATTACAGGAGGCTTAGCGCCATTTACTTATGAAGTATCCATAAACGGTGCACCATATGCTGCATTAGGCGCAGTGGTAACACCTTATACATACTCAACTGCAAGTCCAGGAACATATCAATTTCAAATAACGGATGCAAATGGTTGTCAAGTAGTAACAAATATTATCACAATAGACCCTTTGACCACTCCAGCTCTTACCGAGACACATATCAATGTAAGCTGTAACGGAGGTTCAGATGGTAGCATTGTTGTAACGGCGTCCAATGGGATAGCCCCGTACCAATACAGTATCGATAACGGTGTTACCTTCCAAGTATCCAACGTGTTTAACGGTTTAAATGCCGCAGGCGTGTACAACGTAGTTGTGCGGGACAGTAAAAACTGTGTTTCGCCGGCCACCTTGGTGCCTATCACAGAGCCAGCATTGGTTGGGGGAACGATAGTGTTGACACAAGGCCTGACCTGTGGAGCAGGTAATGCGACGCAGGCGGCCATAGTAACGGTTACGGGCAGCGGTGGAACAGCGCCATATACCTATAGTTTTGATGGCGGTGCAAATTACACGTCAACAGATACCTATTCCACGTTTACGGCAGGAACAGTGACCGCTTACGTGAAAGATGCCAACGGATGTATCATTCCAGCGCCAATAAATGTATTGGTGCCGGCATTGGATGCGCCAACGGATTTAGATTTTTCAGCAACAGCTGTAACGTGTTTAGTCTTAACGAGTGACGTAACCTTAACAGCCACGAATGGTGTGGGTCCGTTATCTTATGAGATTATTTCACCTATTGTAGTGGGGCCGCAAGCATCAAATGTGTTTACGGGCTTAGCACCAGATACTTATGTGTTTACGGTAACCGATGCTAATGGTTGTTATTATACAGAATCGTATACTGTTATCCCTGTTACGAATATTACAGTTTCAGGTGCATTAATCAATGATGTGTCTTGTAATGGCGGTTCAAATGGGGCGGTAAGTTTTACGGTTTCAAATTTTGCTTCAACATATAGTTATACTATTAATGGAGGAGGAGCCATTACAGCACAAACAGCTACGACCATTAATTTGACAGGATTACCAATAGGGGATCAAATCATTATTGTAACAGATGAGGTAACTGGATGTACAGATACCGTAACAATAACAGTTAGTGAACCAACCGTATTAACACTTGTAGAAACAGTAAATATTAATGCAAACTGTAATTTTGGTGCGCAAGTTACGGTTGAAGCAAACGGAGGAACTTCACCTTACACCTATGCTTTCGTTATTGATGGCGTAGCTCCAGTGGCTTCAGATTATACCAGTAGTGCCAATGCGGTTTTATATCCAGCAACAAGCACAGATTGGGATGTTTGGGTAATGGATAGTAATGGCTGTACAAACCAAATTGATGTTGTTATTGCCACAGATACTTTACCAACAGTAACCGTTCCTACATTTGCTATAAACCAATGTAATTTAACAGGCGATCCATACACGTTTACAGTAACGGGTACCACAGGTATTGCACCGTTTGAATATTCTATTGGAAATGGTTTTCAGTCTAGCCCAACGTTTACGGTTTCTACACCGGGAACTTATTTTGTGACTGTTAGGGATGGAAATGGCTGTACTGCGGTTAGTGCAACGTCCATAACAATTTATCCTGTTTTAGATGTAACAGCTTCGATAACCACGTTACCAAGTTGTACTGATGATGATGGCGTAGTGAGCGTTACTGGTTCAGGAGGTTCTGGTAGCTACTCGTTTTCTATTAATACAGGTGCAGCTACTGTATCTGGAAACACCATTTCAGGCATACCATCAGGAACTTACACAATAACTATAACAGACACTGTAACTTTATGTACAAAAGATATTAGCATAACCTTAGGTGCTGCTACCCCAGTAACTTTTACAACCACACCAACAGATGTGAGTTGTAATGGTGGGAATGACGGTACTATAACTGTGAATTTAGGAGCAGGCAATGATAATCCGCTTTATACATATCAGATATCAGGGCCTATATCAGTGGGACCACAAAATTCCAATATTTTTACAGGTTTACCTGCGGGAATCTATGACGTTACAGTGACTTCTGGTAGAAATTGTACATTAACACTGCAAGAGTCTGTTGGAGAACCAAATGTTTTAACGGTTTCAGGAATAGCAACTGATTTTGGATGTGCTCCCGATAATTCGGTTAACACATCAACACTTACTATTAATGAAGTTGGGGGTACATTACCATATACTTATAGTATCAATGGAACCAATTATTTCACTGGTAACACCTTTGATATTATTGATTCGGGTAGTGTGCAAACCATAGATATTTATGTTAAGGATGCCAATGGATGTATAGCAACTAATACAGTAGTGATAAATCCGTTACCAACATTAACGGCAGCAACAGTTGCAGAGGTAACACCAATAGATTGTAATGGTACGGGTTCAGTAGCTATTTCGGTAACAGGAGGTTCGGGCAATTTTACCTACCAAATGCTGCCAAGTGGTGTGCCACAAGCTTCAAATACCTTCAGTATTACGGTACCTGGCGATTATTATTTCCAAGTAAATGACGTGGATACAGGTTGTTATATATCTACAGCAGTATTTACCGTAGCACCTTTTGATACTATTGATGTGGTGCTTACGCCTACTACAGCCGTAACTTGTTTTGGCGATACCAACGGTGCTATGGAGATTAACGTTACTGGATATACTGGTGCCTATACTTATGAAGTGTTCAATAATTTAGGAGTATCGATACGTGGCGTTGTTTCTGCAAATACAGCAACAAACCCACAAGCCATTACAGGTATGATGGCAGGTAGTTACACCGTGGTTGTTACAGAAACTGCGAGTCCGTTTTGTACCACTACATCCAATGTGGTTACTATAGCATCACCAGCATCTGCTTTAACGCTTATGGCTTCGGAAACTTCAAATGTAACCTGTGATAACAATAAAGGAACCATTACAGCCACAGCAACGGGCGGTTGGGGAACTTACCAATATGAGTTAACAGGAGCAGCTACAGTAGCTTACTCATCTAATGGAACTTTTACGAATTTAGCAGCAGGCAACTATACTGTAAATGTTCGGGATGCGGGAGGATGTATTGCTACAAGCAGTGTAACCTTGAATATTCCTGTACCTATAACTGCTACCGTTACTGCAAATGCCACATTGTTGACTTGTTTTGGAGATACGAATGCAACTATTACAGCAACTGCGGTTTCCGGTGGTCAAGGAATGAATTATTCATATACACTTAACATGGTTGCGCCAACGGCAACGTCATCAGGACCTCAAAGTTCTGGGGTGTTTACCGGATTAGGTGTTGGAACTTATAATGTGACCATTACCGATGGCTATAATTGTTCATTCATTTCACCAAATATTACCATAACCGAACCGGCTAAAGTGCAATCTACTTTGGCAAAAGTGACTTCTCAAACTTGTTTAACAGGCACAGAGCTTAATTTGAGCGCCACAGGTGGTACAAGAATATATGAGTATAGTGCTAATGCAACTTTTTCTCCTAGTTTAGGAACGTTTGCTTCATCTGTAACAATCACTCTAGCACCTGGTGTTTCTGGAACTTACCAGTATTATGTAAGGGATGCCAATGGATGTGTTGCAAATGTATCCAATCAAATTAAGGTTGACCCATTACCTCCATTAACCATTGTTTTGGATCTTTCCAACGCTAAAATTAACTGTACGGGAGATACTAATGGGGTTATTATTGCAAAAGCCCAAGGTGGTTTAGGTAACTATGTTTACGTGCTGCAAAATACGTTAGGAAACCCTATACCAGCAACTCAAAATAGCCCAGGGGTTTTTACAAACCTTCCAGCAGGAAGTTATCAAGTAATGGTAACCAGTGGTGATTGTGTAACTACAACATCAGTCATTATAATTGCTGAGCCAATAAATCCTTTAACCGTTGGTTATAATGCTGTTAATGTGGTTTGTGCGGGTAGTAATAACGGCTCATTACAAATCAATGCGACTGGTGGAACGGGTATTATTAAGTATGCCATTTCTCCACGACTGGATCAGTTTTTTGAGAAATCCTTATTTGAAAATCTGGCTCCTGGAAATTATCAAGCCATAGCTCAGGATGAAAAGGGTTGTTTTGTGATTATAGATTTCAATATCACCGAACCAGCACCCGTATTTTTAACCATCGTTCCAGGCTCTTTCTTGCCAGAAGTTTGTGAAGGCGATTTGGACGGCGAGTTTAGTGTGGATATTTCAGGCGGAACACTTCCATACAGCGTCGCTTTAGACAATATAAATGGAACCTATACAACAGGTGCGCCAACACAAACCCAGTTTGATTTTACTGGCTTAAGTGGCGGTGACCATACAGTGTTTGTTCGTGATGCAGTGGGTTGTGAATCCGAATGGAACATCACATTCCCTAAATCGGTGAAAATAAATCCTATAGTCGTTGTTACTTATGGTTGTATAGATAATAATTCTACCAATATGGTTACAGTAACTGTGGATGCGAGTATAACGAATCTGTCTGATTTAGATTATTCATTGGATGGAGCACCTTACCAAGCGAGCAATATATTTACCAATGTAGCTCCAGGTTTAGGTCATTATATTGATGTAAGGCACACCAATGGATGTATTAAACGTACCAATACTTTTGACATCGCTGCATACACCCCATTAGCGGTTATGCTTGATAGCGGTACTGGTATAAATGAAATTGTAGCAGTCACCACTGGTGGTTCTGGAGGTTACCAATATACATTTAATGGTGAGGATACTGGTAGCAATAATTCATACATTATTTATAGATCGGGCGATTATACCGTAACCGTAACAGATAGTAACGGGTGTACGGCAACAGCAACCAAGTATTTTGAATATGTGGATGTATGTATTCCAAATTATTTCACTCCAAATGGAGATTTACAAAATGATACATGGGGACCAGGATGTTCTGACCAGTACAAAGATCTTACGTTCGATATTTTTGATAGATATGGTCGTAAAATAGCAACGTATCGCTTAGGCGAAACTTGGGACGGTACCTACCGTGGCAGGGAACTTCCTTCAGGGGATTACTGGTATACGGTGCACCTGAATGATAAAAAAGACAATAGAAGTTTTGTAGGTCATTTTACACTTTACAGATAAATAAAACGAAGTGATTATGATGGTTAACATTAAAAATATTCAGATGCAAAAAATACTCATATACCTGCTGCTTATAACAACAACTTATAGTTATTGCCAAGAGTTAAACCTGCCTGTTTTTACACAGCAATTAGCAGATAACGATTTTGTTGTGTCGCCAACTTATGCCGGTATTGGAGATAATTTAAAAATAAGAGCCAACGGGTTAACGCAGTGGGTAGGCATTAAGGATGCGCCTGATAACCAATCGTTGTATGCCGATTTTAGGATTGCAGACCGATCGGGTGTTGGGGTATCGTTTTATAACGACCGAAATGGAAATACTATGCAAATGGGTGCTAAATTCTCGTTTGCCCACCACATTATTTTAGATTATTATTCCAAACAATATTTATCGTTTGGTATCTCATATAACTTTAACAATATCAAATTTGATATCAGTAAGTTTAATAACGGTACTGGTCAACCACCATTTTCAGATCCAGGGGTAACCGACGATAGACGCAACTCCAATAACAACTTTGATGCAGGTATATTATATAGGAATAAAGGATTCTACTTTAGTTTTAATGCCAATAATATTTTAGAGAAACAGTTGAATGAACTACTGGTTCAAAATGAGCCCCAATTGCTTTTAAATTATCAGATTTATTCGGGATATATTTTTAGAAGTCCCAATAGAAAAGATGTGGAATTGGAACCCTCGGTGTACTATCAAATGTTTTCGAGTGATAAACGTTCCAGTACCGACGTGAATTTTAAATATCGAAAATTCAACAGAAATGAAGATTATATTTGGGCAGGAATATCGTACCGTTTTCTTAACGACCAATTTTTTAAACCCTTAAATCTAGGGCCTATGGCAGGATTTAAAAAGTCAAATTTCTATTTTGGATATGCCTACCAAATCACCATGAACGATCTGTCTGGTTACAATTCAGGAACGCACGTGGTTACTATTGGTTTCGACTTCTTAAGAGGTATCAGTAATTGCCCTTGTACACAAAGTCCAGTGCATTAATAATTTTTCTACTAAATACATTACAAAATTTCAAATAAGAAATCCAAATTATTAAAAATGAACCCCTAAATAATTCCTCCCCTTTTTTTAAGGGGAGGTGCCTTTAGGCGGAGGGGTCATCTACAATTTTTTTTGTTTTATTTAAAACCTCCTTGTAAATTTTTTCGTAAGTAAAAATGAGAAGTTTACAAGGAGATTTTTAATTTAAATAAAACAACCAATGCCAATCAAAAACTATATTTTAGGAATGCTGTTTTTCATCACAGCAACGTATATAGCTCATAGCTAATTACTTGCTTAATCGAAGTTAAGGCATATTTGCAAGTCCGCCCATTTTTTAGTTTGGCTTATTGAAAAAAAAAAAGGGAATAAGAAAATTAAAAAATTCCCCCCGCTAGCACTCGTTTGCAACGAGTGCCGTAACAGTTGTCTCGTCCTAAAAAAAGTTTACATATTTTACATTAATCCTGAAATAGGTTTACAAGTTTACAGGGAAATACACTTTACACTAGGCACACGGCTCTTCCTAAAAGGCAAGGTTTGTGTTAGGTTTTAGGCTTGGAATCGCTTTTGCGTATAAGTTTGATTCAGACTTGTAGTTTTTGAATAAACTTCTATCAACTTAATTCAATCACTTTTCTCTCTTTATCGCTTTTTAAGGCAGCCTCAATTATTTTAATAACATTCATGCCTTCTTCAGCCGAAACAGGCACTTGTTTGTTGTGCCTTAAAGCATCATACATGCCATTATAAAATTCCATATAATCACCTTTTAGGGTAGGAATATATTCTTTAATGATTTTACCATCAATTTCGGTGTGCAGCAATCCTTGGTCTTTAGTTGATTCAGTTCCCCAATCTTTTGAATTCGGCAGTTTTCCAGATTGAAGTTCTTGTTCCTGTACATCGGCTTTCGTTTTTATAAAGGAGCCTTTAGTGCCATGAAAAATATTTCCGGGTAAAGCTTCACGAACATAATAACTCGACTTTAGGATGACGCGATGCGAAGGATAAAATAAATGTAAATTGAAATAATCGCCCACTTGTGAATTAGGACGGAATGCATCCAAATCTGCTGAAACAGCCAAGGGCATTCCGAACAGAACCAAGGCTTGGTCAATAAGATGGGAACCTAAATCGTAAATACTGCCTACACCTGGAGTAGATGTTTCTTTATGTACTTTATAGCTTAACACGGGGTCGTATCGGTCGTAATGGATTTCGGCTTCTACAATAGTACCCAACAAACCATCCTTCAAAACTTTTTGCACTGTTTTAAAATCACTATCAAAACGACGGTTATGGTAAACGGAAATAATAACATTTTTAGCTTTTGCCAATTGGATCAATTCTTCAGCTTCAGCAACAGATGCGGTAAACGGTTTTTCGACTATCACATTTTTACCAGCATTAATAGCTTTTTTTGCAAAGTCATAATGTGTAACATTTGGTGTGTTAACAATAACTAATTCAATGCTGTCATCAGCCAGCATACTTTCCAAACTTCTAAATATTTTAATGTTTGGATATCTTTTTTGTGCTTCATTTTTTGTTCTTTCCAAAACGCCATACAAATTAAAATTTGGGTTTACCGATATAAAGGGTGCATGAAAAACATGTCCGCTCATTCCATAAGAACATAAGGCTGTATTAATTGGCTGCATCACATTTGTTGTTTAATTATGAATAACATCAAAAATACTTGAAATTATGTGAATTTGTTTTTAATAACTCATCTTACGCAAAAATAATTTAAATTCAAGTAGTATTTTAGATATATTGTTAATAAGTTAGAAAGGAATA
>NZ_JBFVFE010000045.1:0-34170 GCF_052728615.1 Mariniflexile sp.
ATGTTAATAAAATTACTTAAATTGTTAATGAAGCACTGTTTTATGCAAAACCGATATATTTGCTACTGATTAGTTACATTAAACTTTTAACAGATCAAAGAGTCTAAATTAAAACTGATTTTGTGATTGACGAAGCACAACTATTAGAACAATTAAAATCTGAAACCCATAAAGAACAAGCCTTTAAAGCGCTTATAACGCTTTACAAAGAGCGTTTATATTGGCATATACGACATATAGTAAAATCGCATGACGATGCCGATGATGTGCTCCAAAATACCTTTATCAAGGTTTTTAAAAATATCCATGGTTTTAAAGGCGACAGCAAACTGTATTCGTGGATGTATCGCATTGCTACCAATGAATCCATCACGTTCATCAATCAAAATGCAAAACGATTACAGACTACCAATGAAGGAGTGCAAACATTGGCCATAAATAAATTGGAATCCGATGTTTATTTTGAAGGTGATAGTATCCAATTGAAATTACAAAAAGCCATAGCCACATTGCCCGAAAAACAACAATTGGTATTTAACATGAAATATTTTCAGGAGCTGAAGTATTCTGAAATGTCAGATATATTGGAAACCAGTGAAGGCGCCTTAAAAGCATCCTATCATATAGCCGTAAAAAAAATTGAAGCATATTTAACTGAAGATTAAACCTTTATTGAAAATTAAAGTCCTATTAATGTAAAACGCTTATTATTAAAAAGCAATAAGCATAAACAGATGAAACGAGCATGTTATAAGCACAATCACCCTACGAAATGATTAATAGCGAACAGTCCCGATAGAATACGGGATGACCAATAAAAAACAATAATTTAAACACATGAAAACAAACAAATTGCACACTATTGAAAATACGGGGTTTAAAGTGCCTGATGATTACTTTAATACGCTTGAAGATCGTATTTTAAGCAATTTAAAGCTACAAGAAATGGCTCCAAAATCGGGTTATAAAGTCCCTGACCATTATTTTGAATCTTTGGAAAACAGAATGAGTGCTGCTGCAATAAAACCTGAAAACGAAGTGAAGGTTATTACCCTTTTCACTAGGAAAAAAATATTATATGCCTCTGCCATAGCAGCGAGTATCATTTTAATGCTCAATATATTTATGGATCAAACTAAAAATATAACCGCGGACAGCATTGAAACGGCCAGCATAGAAAATTACATCATTGATGAGAATTTAGACCTTTATGAATTTGCTTCGCTTTTTTCAGAAGATGAATTATCGCATGTTGAACTAATCAGCGATGGATACAATTCCAAAAACCTAGAAAATTATGTATTTGACAATTTGGAAATTGAAGATATCATTACAAAATAAACAGTATGAAAAAATTCACAAACCTATTATTTATAATTAGCTTTTCGCTGCTATCAGTTGCCCAATCAAATAGGGACAAAATCAAAACTTTAAAGATTGCTTATATAACCGAAAAGCTGGATTTAAGCGAAAAGGAAGCACAACAGTTTTGGCCTATTTACAATAATTTTGAAGAGGAAAACTCCAATTTAAGAAGACAAGCTTATGATGCCCGAAAAAAAGCGGATTTAAACACGATTTCTGAAGAACAAGCGGTTAACATTTTAAAGGAAATCCGACTTAATGAAAATAAAAAGCAAGCTCTTGAAAATGATTTTGTAGATCGTTTGACCAAGGTTATTTCTGCAAAAAAAATTATTCTCTTGCATAAAATTGAAGATGATTTTAAAAGAAAAATGTTTGAAGAATATAAGAAAAGAGGGCGTCATTGAATAATTATCGGGAGCGCCTCCAAGAGACACTACTATAATTTTTGTCATGTACCCAGATCAAAGAATATAAAATTTAAAAAAATCGCCTAAAAATTACTTTTTAGACGACCTCTTTGGTATTGAGCTGGTTTAAAAAAATGTTAAGACCAACTCCCTAACATTCTTAGTTTATAAACTTAGGTTTTATAACCAACATGGCCCAAGCCCAATTTTGGCCATCGGCAGCCTCAGCCTTAGTAACACCTTTTAGCTCATACATCCCATCGCTTGCAAACATTTGGGAATATCCAAGTGCTAAACTATAGCCTTTAAATTTCTTAGAGTAAACTAAATCCAACTCGGTTCCCAAGGATTTTTCTCCACTTGGTAAATCTTGTTCTCCACTAAAATTAAGTGCTTTAACCATTAAACTGGATGTTTCACTTAATATAAAGTTTGCACTTACATGTACATCCATTAAACCAATTGTATTTGCGTGGTTACCAACATAGAAATAATCCATAAGTCCATTGAATTTATGGTTGGTGCCATACAATGGGAAAAACGCCTCACTTTTGGTAGAAGTTGGGTCATTTCCACTTGTAATTTCAAAACCAGCGCCTAAACCAATTTTAGGAGCTACTTGATAGCTTAGTTCCAAGCCTAATAGATAAGCGCTTTTTACTTGGTCGCCTGTTTGAAGAAATGCATTAGCCACTATACCAATATCACCTTTTTTATAATCCAGATGCGTTCCTATGGTTTGTAAACTATTTACGCCATCTGGTGTAACCCCATCGGTTTCAAACTTCTGAAAACCAGTATTCAACAACAATAAACTTCCCGAAAAATGCTCCCAAGCTTGTTTCAAATACAAGTACTGCATGGATTTATATGAAAAGAAGCCTGTGGTATTATAAGCTGTACTGGTATTTACAAATCCTGATGGGTTTGAAAAGTCTTGATTGAAAGCTAAACCTAAGTCGAGCATAAATTTACCTTTATTATATTTTAATAAGGCAGCATCATGGTCTCTTGCCTGCTGAGTCCAATCAACAATACCCATAATCCGTTCGTCGTCATAAGTAATTGTTTGACGACCTAATTTGGTTGAAAATCCTTTGCCTAAATTAATTTCCGCCCAAGCTTCAAACACAGCAAATGAATTATTGCTGTCTTCTGGTTTTAATTGTCTGTTTTCGCCCCAAACCATAATGTCCTGTAAACTCACAAATATTTTATAACTATCTGTAGTATAGCCTGTATTTAAGCGTAATCTGGTTGATGTTGCAAAACCTGCATCTGCGGCATCCGGTATTATATTACCATATCCATTACGGTACTCTGTACGTGGTCTAAATTCACCATCTAAAGTAAATTGCGCCTGTGCAAATTGTAAGCATACTAATAATAGTCCTAGAATTACATATTGTTTTTTCATTTTTTTGTTTTTAGGTTAATTTGTGTTCTTTGTTAATTGTTTTTTTTAATTCCTTTTTGTACATGTTAAAAAAATAGCTAATTATTATTTATGTAGCTTATGTCATTGACCCCTCCGCCTTCGGCATACCGAAAAATCGGTACAAGCTCTCCCTCTTGAAAAAAAGAAGAGGAATTATTAAGACGATGATTTTTTAATGATTTGATCTTGTTGTTTTAATTTTTGTCATGTACTTCGATAATTCCTCTAAATTTTTTTCAAATATATAAGTAGCAATTTTTTGGTTTTATGATATATCTCATATAATACCAATTGGATATATAAAACAGCCCAATAAACTTGTTCTTTTTCGCCAATACATCTTCAAAAAACAGTTCCGTAGCTATGCTATGCAAAGGTTTTTTTCATCGTCTTGACAAAAAATTTCTTCGTTTCTTCAGACTATTTTATATATGCAATTGTTTAGTACATGACAAAAAAAGATGTTTCATTAAAATAACTATTAAAGTTGACCCCTCCGCCTATCGGCACCTCCCCTTGAAAAAAGGGGAGGAATTATTTCAGGAGCTTCTTTTAATAATTTGATGTTAATAAATTTTTGTCATGTACTTAAATGCAATTGGTATAATCTTTTTAATGTTCCAAAAAGTCTATAAGATGTTTTCGGTATTTGTAATAATCGTCGTGTTCCAAAACCGATTTTCGTGTCCGTGGCCGTTCAAAATCAATGCTTAAAACATCCCCTATTTTCGCTTTTGGGCCGCTGGTCATCATCACAACACGGTCTGCTAAAAAAATAGCTTCATCCACATCGTGTGTAATCATTACTGCGGTAATTTTCTCTTTGTTCCAAATTTCAATTAGGATATCCTGAAGTTCGCCTCTTGTTAATGAATCCAACATTCCAAAAGGTTCATCCAGCAACAATACTTTAGGCTTTATGGCAAATGCCCGAGCGATTCCAACACGTTGTTGCATCCCTTGGGAAAGTTCGGAAGCGCGTTTGTTAAAAGCATCCTCCAACCCCACTTTCTGCAAATAGTATTTTGCAATATCATGGCGTTGTGCTTTTGCAGCATGCGGAAATACTTGGTTGACACCCAACAACACATTTTGAAGCGATGTCATCCAAGGCATTAAACTGGGCGATTGAAAAATAACGCCTCTATCGGGTCCGGGTCCTGTAATGTGTTTTCCCAACACGGAGATACTTCCCCCAGAAATCGCATTAAGTCCCGCAATCATAGAAAGCATGGTGGTTTTACCACAACCAGAATGCCCAATAATGGCAACAAACTCCTCCTTCATAATCTGAAGATTCAAATCTTCCAACACAACGTAATCACCTTTGGGCGTTGGGTAAACTTTCTTAAGGTTTTTCAAATCCAACATAACTTTGGAAGGGTACATAATACCGTTTTCGGTATCCATATCTCTTTTGTAATCTATGGTATCTGTAGTCATTTGTTTTATTTTAGAAATATCCAGCAAATTTTTTAGGACTCAATTCCGGCAAAACATATTCTTTTTGCGACACCGATTTTCGTTCATTCCCAATATCCATTAAATACTCTATAATGGCATTTCTGGTCTTTTTAAAATTCGGGTTATCGTTCATTTCCGTTTTATCCCGGGGTCTATCAATATCAATTCTAAACTCAGGACCTAAAGTCGCATTGGGCCCCGGGCGTAACGGAATGATGCGGTCTGCCATATAAATACCTTCATCCACATCGTTGGTAATCAACAAAGCGGTGCGCTTATCTTTTCCCCAAATGTTTAAAATTTCATCTTGTAAATTACCACGGGTCAATGCATCTAAAGCGCCAAGTGGCTCGTCCATGATAATCATTTCAGGTTTCATGGCCAAGGCACGCGCCACAGCAACACGTTGTCTCATCCCACCCGATAATTCCTTCGGGCGTTTATTTATGGCGTGCGATAAACTAACCATATCCACATAATCTGTCACAATACTATGTAATTCCGACCTGCTTTTTTTAGGAAACGCCTCTTTCACAGCCATATACACATTCTGCCCCACCGTTAACCAAGGCAACAAGGAGTAATTTTGAAAAATAACCCCACGTTCATGGCTTGTTCCCACAACTGGTTCTCCTTTAAACAACACGTCGCCTTTAGTAGGTTCTAAAAGTCCGTTTATCAAGTTTACCAACGTCGTTTTCCCACTGCCTGTAAACCCCACAATGGCAACAAACTCCCCTTCTTCAATAGATAAATTAATGTTTGAAAGCACTTCGGTAGCATGATCGCCCTGTCCGTAGGTTTTGTAAATATTACTCAATTCTAAGTATGCCATTTTGTTGTTTTTTTACTGATTTATTATTTGGGCGTTACCACAAGGGTCGGGCTTTTCGCTATATCTTTTTTGCTTTTAGTGACAAAAAAGGATGCCGCTTCAATCCCTAACGCGCTGTACAACTCCAAATTAAATGCCGTCATTCTTATCAAACGAAATCATATTTTGTATGGTTAGCATAATTCTATCCAACAAAAACCCAATACCACCAATAACAAACATGGCAACAATAATTTTCGAATTGGAATCTATCGCACCATTCTGGAATTCTTCCCAAACAAAAGAGCCTAAACCGGGACTTTGTGCCAATAATTCAATAGCAATAAGTACCATCCAAGATACTGAAAGCGTAATTCGTAACCCCGTAAAAATCAATGGTAATGCCGATGGCAGAATCACTTTAAACACTTTTTGAAACGTGCCTAATTTTAATACTTTAGCAACATTTATATAATCTTTATCAACCGACGACACGCCCATGGCGGTGTTTACCAAAGTTGCCCACATAGAACATAAACCGACACTTATAAAGGAGATGATGAATGCGCTATCGGATTCTGAATCTTTAGTCAGCGTTTTTACAATCATAAAAACCAACAACAACCAAACTACAGGCGATACGGGTTTAAAAATTTGAATCAACCAGTTTACCGAACTTCTCAAGGTTTTACTAAGCCCGATAACAATACCAACAGGAACTGCAATAAACAAGGCTAGAAAAAAACCAGCAAACACGGTTTTAATGCTCGTAAAAATCTGGTCAACAAACGATGGTCTTCCCGTATAGGTAATAGCATCTTTACCTGCTGCCAATCGTTTTGCGTTTAAAACGGCCGTTTTTTCAATAAAAGCTTGTTTGTCGGTTCTAATCACATAATGGTCATGCAACAAGGTTTTGAAAGAACCCCAAACTTGGGTAGGAGATGGTAAGGTGTTCGGTTGGCATTTTATAGCGCCTGATGCTATGCACGCTTTCATAGCATCAGCTGCCTCCTGCCCTTGGTCGGTTAATGCTTTTTCAATTTTATAATCGGCTTCCATGTTAAACAAGGCTTTAGCGCCCATGTGCCATAATCCAATAAATAAGAACATGGAAGCAAGCGGCACAATAACTTTTCGTAAGAAGTTTTTAAAATCCTCTTTTTCAATCTTCCCCGTGGCTATCGATTTTAAAGTTCCTAAAAACCCGAATCCCATAAACTTGGTTATTTTATCTAATGCGATGCTTTGCTTCATGGTTACTGATTTTTTTGAAATTTTTATTTTTTATCCTTGTTTCCTATCGAGAAACTATTGATATATCCTATCGGGTCCTTCGCGTCATACTTCGTGCCGTCAATAAAATCGGTAGTCGCTGGTTTGTAACCATCTGTGTTGGGAATATCGCCTGCGGGAATCGTACCTTCTGCCACCAATAAATCCGCTGCTTTTTTCCAAATGTCCGGTCTGTAAATCTTTTTAATGGTCTCCGCATACCAAGCCTCCGATTTTGCATCAGGAATTTGCCCCCATCTGCGCATTTGTGTCAAGAACCAAATACCATCAGAATAAAAAGGATAGGTGGCGTTATACTTGTAGAATACGTTAAAGTCTGGCATGTCGCGTTTATCACCTTTTTCAAATTCAAACGTACCGGTCATGGAATTTGCCAATACCACTTCATCTGCTCCTACATATTGAGACATCGATAATATTTTTACAGCTTCTGCCCTGTTTCCTGGTTCGTCCAACCATTTACCTGCACGAATTAAGGCTTTAGTAACGGCAATTGCGGTATTGGGGTTTTCGTCCACAAACTTTTTAGTCATAACAAATACTTTCTCTGGGTTATTTTTCCAGATGTCGTAGTTAGTAACAACCGGTACACCAATACCTTTAAATACCGCTTGTTGGTTCCAAGGCTCCCCGACACAATAACCGTAAATAGTGCCCGCTTCCAAAGTTGCTGGCATTTGTGGTGGCGGTGTAACGGATAGCAACACATCGGCACCAATTTGACCTTGCACGTTATCGGCAGTGTACATACCAGGATTGATTCCAGCAGCGGCCAACCAATATCTAATCTCATAATTATGTGTAGAAACGGGAAAAACCATACCCATTTTAAAGGCATTGCCTTTATTTTTATACTCCGAAATTACAGGTTTTAAAGCGCCCGCTTTTATGGGGTGAATCGGGTTACCATCCGCACCTTTCGGTACATTTGGTTTCATTTTCGCCCAAACATCGTTAGATACGGTAATGGCATTTCCATTCAAATCCATAGAATATGCCGTAACCAGTTCCGCTTGCCTTCCAAAACCAGCACCTGCAGCAATAGGTTGTCCTGCCAGCATGTGTGAGCCGTCTAACTGACCATCAATAACACGGTCCAACACATTTTTCCAGTTTGATTGCGCTTCTACTGAAACAAACAAACCTTCATCTTCAAAAAATCCTTTTTCTTTGGCAATGGCTAAAGGTGCCATATCGGTTAATTTGATAAACCCAAACGTTAATTGTGGTTTTTCAATATCCAAGGTTTTGGTTTTAGAGGTTTCTGTAGAAACTTCTTCAGTGGATTCCTTTTTTTGTTTTCCACCACAAGCGCATAGTAGCAACCCCAGTGATACGATCCATGTTGATTTTGTTAATAGTGATTTCATAGTATAGCGTTTTAATATTTTAATAAGTATAAATACTTAATTTTTGACAAATATATAAGTACATTACTTTTTATTCCATGATAACACCCATATTAAAACCTCTTTTTTGGACATAACAAAAACTGACAAAAAACATGTTTGCAACATAAAATATTAAAAAACAATGATTTATATGTAAAATACTGAATACGTATTTATAAGTATTAAGGCGTAGTAAAGAACAAAATGGAGTGAAAATTAACTAGCAACATTTATTAAGGCTGTTTTAGCACCTATAAATTTAAATAGACATTTAAGTATTTTTTTTACCGCATAGCGGTTAAAGTATTGTAGCACAAAGCAATCTGTCGAAATTATGTTCCCCGTAGGGGATATACATTAAAATGTTCAATATATTTCTAATGAAAATACACATGACATAAAGGTATCCGAAATAGATATCTGGGTATAACTCCTACGGAGTATAACGATGGGCTATCATCTTTTTCTACAATACTTTATGCCCTACAGGCAATAATAATATTTTTCTGAAACAATGGGAAAACCAACAGTTTTTAAGAGGAGCGCTTGTGCCGAATTTTCGGTATGCCGATAGGCTGCGGAATCAACTATCTAAATAGTAGTTGTGCTCACTAATTTCATTTTTAAGAAGTTGGATATTAGTGATGCCGATTTTCTTTCCTTTGGCAGAAATGAGTTTTTCTTTTTTTAATGCTGAAAACACCCTAATTACCTGTTCTTCAGCGGTACCGGCATAATCAGCATATTCTTTTCGGCTTAAAGGCAGATTAAGAAAACCATTGGTGTTGCCAAATTTTCTATTCAAATATAAGATGGTATCAATAATACGCTCGCGAACCGTCATTTGCGAGATAGACTTGACTTTAGATTCGCTTCTGTTCAATTCATTGGCATAAAAAAGCATAAAATCATAAGCGAATTTTGAATTGTTCAATAAGGCTTCCTGCAGATTGATCTTGGAAAAATAGCACAATTTGGTGTCTTCCAAAGCAATAGCGCCAATGGAATAATATTCTTCGGTACCAAAACCACGATGCCCTATAATTTCACCTTCTTTAGCAAACCGAACTATTTGTTCCCTTCCATTAATGCCTGTTCTAAACACTTTGACTTTTCCTTTCAATATAAAAAACAGACCATTAACGGGCGCACCTTCCATGATGAATTGCTGCCCTTTTTTGCATCGAAGATTATTCTTTTCGCCAATAAGCCTGAAATCCTCTAAATCATCAAGGTTCCTTTTTATAAGACAGTCCATATTCTCACAAGCAATACAAGACACCGTATTGGAAACACGCTTTCGCGGAACAGGATAAGAATTATTTAAAATTTTGGTTTCCAAGTACGGACTTGATTAATGGGTTTATTAGATCAAATATACGTATTAATACTTAATTTTATTTAATAATACTTATTTTTAAGGGTTCAATAAAATAATGACACCTTAGTTGAATAAATGAAATTATTAGCTTTCTATTTTACTTAAAATGCATTTGTTTGAAAATTACGAATGGAAAGATATTCCTGTAATTACAGAATCGCTATATTTACAAATATATAACGCTGTTTAAATGATTGGCATAGTAGAAGCTATAGAATTGGTTAAAACCCATAGTAAACCCATTACAAAAGAAACCCACAAAAGCCTTGAAAAAGCTGGGAGATACTCACTTTATAAAAATGTTGTCTCTCCTATTAACATGCCACCATTTAGACAATCGGCCATGGATGGTTACGCATTGTGTTTGCATGATAGCTTAACATATCAGCTTATTGGCGAAATAAAGGCGGGCGATTCCCTTCAACCGACTATAAAAAAAGGCGAAGCCGTTAGAATATTTACGGGAGCTCCCGTTCCAGATACCGCCAATGCGGTTATGATGCAGGAAAAAGTAACGGTAACTGATTCCCAGATAATTGTCGAATTTCAAATCGATACAAACCATAACATTCGGCCTGCTGGCGAACAAGTAAAAAAAGGGGATGTGGCGTTAAAAAAAGGAACAAAATTAACCCCAGCCGCTATTGGCTATTTAAGTTCTTTGGGCATACAGGAAGTGCCTGTTTTTAAAAAACCGAATATTGCTATTGTTACCACAGGCAATGAATTGGTGGAAGCTGGACAGCAATTAACCTATGGTAAAATATACGAAAGCAACTCCAAAATGCTTCAAAACGCTTTGTACAATCTTAGGTTTTATGATGTAAGCCTTCATAAGGTTGAGGATGATTTTGATAGAACCAAATCCAAATTAGATGAAGTCATTAACAAAAATGATCTGGTTATTATTTCTGGGGGTATTTCCGTGGGCGATTACGATTTTGTTGGAAAAGCCCTCGAAGAATTACACGTTGAAGAACACTTCTATAAAGTGAAACAAAAACCGGGAAAGCCCTTGTTCTTCGGAACAAAAAATAACACGCACATTTTTGCATTACCTGGAAATCCTGCCGCAGCACTCACCTGTTTTTACGTGTATGTATATATTGCACTGCAAAAAATGATGGATGCCAGTGTTGTTGAACTCCCTCGGATCAAAGCAAAATCCTTGACGAAATTTATAAAACATGGCGACAGACCCCAATTTTTAAAAGCTGTTTATAATGATGGCGAAGTTGAGATTTTAGAAGGACAAAGTTCTGCCATGCTACAAACTTTCGCACTGTCAAACGCCTTGGTTTATATGCCGGAAGATCATTCTAATATTGAAATCGGAGATTCAGTGGAAGTTATTTTATTGCCTGTATAAATCTAAGAATTATGAGCTATAAAATTAAAAGTCGGATTTGGATTGAGCACAATAACCATGTGCTCTTAGGCGAAGGACGGGTGCAATTATTAAAAGCGATTGAAGAAACCGGCTCACTTTCTAAAGCCGCCAAATCGTTAAATCTATCCTATAAAAAAGCTTGGGGCCTTATTGATTCCGTGAACAAATCGGCAAAAAAACCGGTGACCATAAATAGTATTGGCGGCAAAGGTGGCGGAGGCGCGGCATTAACTGATTACGGTAAATCCTTAATTGTTGTTTTTGATGACATCAATAAAAATTGCTGGGACTTTCTGGATGAGGAATTAGAAAAAATAAAAGAATTATAACTTCTAAAAGTATTTAAAGTGCACTAAAGTTATAAGTACTTGAAGTTGAAAAAAACAAAATGACACGAATTTAAACATAAGAATAAAGCACTTTAGCAACTAATCACTTTAAATACTTAAGGCACTTCTAACTCTAAGTACTTTAGGCACTTAAAACTTTAGGCACTTTAAAAATGTTCCAAACCGAAAACATATATCTTTTTCTAATTATATTACCCATCATAGCATTTCTGTATGCGAGCGTTGGTCATGGTGGCGCCAGTGGTTATTTGGCATTAATGGCATTGTTTTCATTCGCTCCAGAAACCATGAAACCCACTGCCCTATTGCTCAATCTGTTTGTGGCGGGTATGTCGTTTTATTATTATTTTAAAGGTGGCTTCTTTAATAAAAAACTGTTTATCTATTTTGCGATTACCTCTATTCCGTTGGCTTTTTTAGGTGGCACCATAGAAGTTGACGCCTCCGTTTATAAAAAAATATTGGCCGTCTTATTGGTGTTTGCCATTTTAAAAATGTTGGACGTTTTTGGTAAAGCGTCTGAAAACACCAGAGAAGTAAAACTTTGGCAGGGGCTTTTTGTTGGCGGCATTATTGGATTTTTCTCGGGTTTAATCGGTATTGGAGGGGGCATAATTTTAACTCCAATCATTTTATTATTGCATTGGGGAAACATGAAAGAAGCCGCAGCAGTGTCGGCCTTATTTATTTGGGTAAATTCCGCAGCTGGATTGGTGGGGCAATTAAGTAGCGGTGCAACCATACCAAGTGAATCGTTTTTTTTGGTTGCCATGGCGCTTATAGGGGGTGTTTTAGGTGGATATATTGGCAGTAAAAAAATCAACAATCAGAATTTAAGGTACCTATTGGCTTTCGTATTGATTATTGCTAGCGCTAAATTGTTTTTCACATAAATGATAGATAAAAAAAACATAACAGGGATTGTTTTAGCTGGAGGGAAAAGCTCCAGGATGGGCACCGACAAAGGTTTTTTACATTTTAAAGGCAAGCCATTTGTACACTATGGCATAGAGGCTTTAAAACCATTGGTTTCTGAAATCATTATTGTTTCTGATGATTCAAATTACGATGTCTTTGGATTGAAGCGCATGAATGACCTCATTAAAAATGCAGGCCCTGTTGCAGGTATCTGTGCGGGTTTGGAAGCGTCTTCAACAGATTATAATTTAATTTTAAGTTGCGATATTCCGCTGATTAATTCAGATATATTAAAACAATTAATTGAAGGTATGGATGAAACTTCCGAAATCATCCAGATTGAAAGCAATGGCAAAACCATGCCACTGATAGCATTATATAAAAAATCCTGCAAAGCAAAATTCTTAAAATTGTTAAATGAAGACGAAAGAAGATTGCGGATTGCCGTAAATACGTGTAAAACCAAAAACATCATTTTAAAAAAAGAGAACACTATGTTTATTACCAATGTAAATACCAAAGAAGAATTAAAACGTATGGAAGATGTACATAAAGGTTAAATATTTCGGACAAATAGCTGAAGTAACACAGGTGGAAGAAGAAACTTTAGAGTTTTCCGGGGGATTGATTTCGGAGCTTTTGGAACTTTTATATTCAAAATATAATCAGTTAAAAAGCAAAGATTTTCAAGTGGTACAAAATCAGGAATTGGTTTCAGTTGAAACTAAATTGACAGGTAAAGAAATAGCGTTATTACCGCCATTTTCTGGGGGATAAAAAATGTAAAAAGTATCTGTCAGGTTTTAAAAACCTGACAGGTCTAAAATCCAACCTGCAAGGTCTCAAAGACCTGGTAGGTTTAAAATAAACAAAAATAATATCTACAAGGTTTTAAAAACCTTGTAGGTCTAAAATTGAAATATGGTAGGATGAGATTCCTGCCTTCGCAGGAATGACAAAGAGATACAACAGACATATCATCCTTTCGGAAATAGGGCAAGCAGGTCAGGATAAAATTTCCAAAGCAAAAGTTTTGGTGGTTGGCGCTGGCGGTTTGGGATGCCCTGTTTTACAATATTTAACCGCCGCAGGCATTGGCACTTTGGGGATTATTGATTTTGATGTTGTTGAAGGTTCTAATTTACAACGCCAAGTTTTATTTGGCACTTCCAGTTTGGGACACAACAAAGCACGTGCTGCAAAAAGGCGTTTGGAAGATTTAAACGATACTATCACAATTAACGCATATCCTTATAAATTAGATTACCATAATGCGCTTGATCTATTTAATCGATACGACATTATAGTAGATGGCACCGATAATTTTGAAACACGCTATTTGGTAAATGATGGGTGCATTTTAACCAACAAACCACTTGTTTTTGGCGCCATTTACAAATTTGAAGGCCAGGTTTCTGTTTTTAATTATCAAAACGGACCAAGTTATCGATGCCTGTTTCCAAATCCACCAAAAAAAGGTTCGGTTCCCAATTGTTCAGAAATAGGCGTTTTGGGGGTTTTACCAGGAATTATAGGAAGTATGCAAGCCAATGAAGTTTTAAAAATCATTTTAGGTATTGGAAATGTGCTTTCGGGTAAATTGTTATGCTTTAATGCTCTAACCAATCAAACGTCTATTTTAAAAATTAAAAAATCGAAAGAAGCCATAAACCCCGTTTTAAAGACCAAAAACGAATTTCATAAAAAACAACTGGATTTAAATGGTGAAGTTGAGATTAACGAGGTGTCCATGAAAGACATTCTCAATAATGAAAATATCCAATTTATTGATGTTCGGGAATCAGATGAATTGCCTAAAATTGAAAATTTTGATGTTGTTGAAATTCCTTTAAGTGAATTAAAACACCAAATAAATAAAATAGATTTTGAAAAACAAAAAGCCATTTTTTGCCAATCGGGATTACGGAGTAAAAAAGCGGTTTTCATTTTAAATAAATTGAATATTCCAAACTGTTACAGCTTAAAAGAAGGCGCTTCGGAAATAAAATACATATTATCAAAACTAGACCTGACAGGTCTGAATACATAAATAATCATGGAAAACAATAAACCAAAAAGCGTATTTAAACAAGGCGCCATTTCTTCAGAATTTATTGGAGAATCTATTGCAAAACACCAAACCAAAACCAGTATTGGTGCACACAATATTTTCTTGGGACAGGTTAGAGCCGATGTTATTGACAACAAAACGGTAGCAGCCATAGATTATACCGCTTATGAAGATATGGCAAACCAGAAATTTCATGAGATTCGAGAGATTGCCTTTGGGAAATTCGAGCTCACTTGCATGCATATTTACCATAGTTTGGGAATTGTGAAAGCTGGAGAAATTTGCCTTTTTGTATTTGTGTCATCACCAAGACGCAAAGTTGTTTTTAAAGCTTTGGAATATATTGTGGAAGCCATAAAAGCAGAGTTGCCCGTTTTTGGAAAAGAGATTTTTGAAGATGAAACACACCAATGGAAAATAAACTCGTAATTAATTTAAAGAGGTCTGGAATAAAAATCAAACAAACATGGTCGATATCACCCATAAAAACACAACTCTAAGAATCGCAACAGCGCAAGCCATTGTAAAAGTGAGCAAGCCAGAAACAATTTTAGCGATTAAAAACGATACCGTTCCCAAAGGCAATGTATTTGCCATGAGCAAAGCAGCAGGTTTATTGGGCGTAAAACGCACTCCCGACATTCTTCCCGATTGCCACCCCTTACCTATCGAATTTACTGGTGTTGAGTATGAAATTAACGGGTTGGAGATCACCGTGCTATTCACCGTAAAAACCATTTATAAAACGGGTGTTGAAGTGGAAGCAATGCACGGCGCAAGTGTTGTGGCGCTCAATATGTACGATATGCTGAAACCTATTGACAAAGGCATCGAAATCCATCATATAAAATTATTGAACAAAAAAGGTGGAAAATCGGACTTTAAAGATACGCTTAGAAAAGATTTAACCGCTGCGGTTGTTGTCTGTTCCGATACTATTTCCGCAGGACATAAAGAAGATAAAGCAGGTAAGACCATCATTGAAAAACTGGAGGCTTGTGGTGTGAAAATCGCTGAATACATTATCATTCCAGATGAAAAAGACATTATTCAAGAAAAAGCGAAAACCTACCAAAGTCAGGGCGTCGATTTAATAATTTATACGGGTGGTACGGGACTTTCGGCAAGGGATATTACCCCCGAAGCTATTATTCCTTTATTGGACAGGCGTATTCCGGGTATTGAAGAAGCGATCCGTAATTATGGCCAAGACAGAACGCCTTATTCGATGCTTTCACGAAGCGTTGCGGGAACCATAAAAAACACATTGGTATTGGCATTACCGGGTTCAACAAACGGAGCAAGTGAATCTATGGATGCTATTTTTCCGTCGGTGTTGCATGTGTTTGGGATTTTAAGAGGGGCAAGACATGATTAGTTTTTGTCGCGCAAAGGCGCAAAGTTAAATTAGACCTTACAGATTTGAAAATCTGTCAGGTCTGAATCGATACATATAATGACACATAACAAAAACATATTACAAGATTCACACGGCAGAGACCACGCCTATTTGCGTATCTCGTTGATTGAACGTTGCAACTTACGTTGCTCCTATTGCATGCCCGAAGAAGGTGTGCCCTTGTCGCCTAAAAGCCATTTAATGACCTATGAAGAAATTTATGAAATCGCCAAAACCTTTGTAAAACATGGGGTTACTAAAATACGCCTCACGGGTGGCGAACCTTTGATCAGAAAGGATATTCCTGTTATTTTGGGAAAACTGGCTACGCTTCCTGTGGAACTTTCAATTACCTCAAACGCGGTAATTATCGATAAGTTTATGGATGTTTTGAAAGTAAATGGCGTTAAAAAAATCAATATCAGTTTAGATTCACTAGACAGAGAAAAATTCAAACATATTACGCGTCGCGATCAATTTGATATCGTTTATAAAAACCTATTGCTTTTGGTAGAAAAAGACTTTCATGTGAAAGTGAACGTGGTGCTGATGAAAGGTTTTAATGATAATGAAATCATCGATTTTATCAACCTTACTGAAAACTTGCCCATTTCGGTTCGCTTCATTGAATTTATGCCTTTTGATGGCAATAAATGGGATATGGGTAAAATGGTATCGTATGCCGAAGTGATGGAATATGTTAACGCTTCTTTTTCCAAAGTGCAAATTGAGCGCCTGCAAGATGCTGCAAACGATACTTCAAAAAATTATAAAATTTTAGGCTATAAAGGTAGTTTTGCAATCATTAGTTCAGTCACAAATCCGTTTTGCGATTCGTGCAACCGACTTCGTTTAACGGCTAACGGTCAACTCAAAAATTGTTTGTTTTCTTCCACAGAATCCGATTTATTGACAACCCTTCGCGAAGGAAAACCCATTGAACCCATTATCCAAAAAGCAGTACTAGCAAAATTAAAAATACGTGGTGGCATGGATACGTTGGAGAAACTTCAAGAGCCTAAATTGCATACCAACAACAGGACAATGATTACCATAGGAGGTTAGATACTTCTATTGTAAAATCGCTTTAAAAACCACTTTTTTATCAATTTGAATTATTTGAATTTTAATTAGGATAAATTTGTCCTATATATAATTAAAGCTTAAATTTGTCGCAAAATCAGTGTCAATACAAAAAATGAATTACACGGTAAACATCATAACAACCGATAACAAATTGATTTCAATTCCTTTTAGGCGATTTGAATATCCCAATTTAATGGAATTGATTGTTGATACCTATTATGAAGATATAGGCGAATGTTTGGGCAGAGGTTTATGCGGTACCTGCCACGTAAAATTACAGTCGGGTGCTTTAAATGACCGCATAGAACCTGTTGAAAAAGAAACCCTTAACAACCTTAACAATACAGATGCAAACAGCCGTTTAGCATGCCAAGTCATGTTGGATGAGAAAATAAACAACCTCACTTTTAAAATTATTACTGAAACTAAAATAAACACTTAAAATTATGAACACAGCATCATTGGTTGAAAATATAACCTACGAAGAAAACAAACCAGCAGTAACCGTTTTACTTAAAACAAAAACCTCAAAAGAAATCAGGATTGTCATGAAGCAAGGTCAAAGCATGAAAAAGCACAAAGCACCCTATCCTATTGTTATTGAACTGTTTGAAGGCAGCATCGATTTTGGCGTAAACGGCGAAAAACTACTTTTGAAAAAAGGCGATTTAATTGCCCTGGACGAAAACGTACCACACGATTTAACATGCGTTACAGATTCCATCATCCGATTATCGCTTTCAAACTTCGATAGTGTGGAACGTGTTAACAATGTAAATAACTAAATTTTTAGTACATGACAAAAATAATCTTACATCATAAAAATAACTATTAAAGTTGACCCCTCCGCCTATCGGCATACCGAAATAAATTCGGTGCAGGCTCTCCCCTTGAAAAAAGGGGAGGAATTATTTTAAGGAGATTTTTTTAATAATTTGATGATAAGTACATGACAAAAATTGAAAAATAAATGTTATATAACTAATTTTCAGCAGTTTAATAATCTCATGTGTTCCAGACCTGTCAGGTTTTAAAAACCTGACAGGTCTCAATTTCAGTGGGATTAGTACTATTTACAGAAGGTCAATCTAATTTTTTGTCATGTACTTAAAACTAAATTATAAAACATCCAAATAATCGCAAATTTTATGGCACCATACAAAAGTGGTCATTGCCATATTGGGTTCTCCTTTAAAATGACCTTGTAAAACCAAAACTAAAACTGTATCTTTACATTCAGGACTGATGTTCTTCATTAGAAAAATTTATGGTAATATTTTTTTAATGGAGTGGATATCGGTCTTTCCATTTAAAACCCTTTATTTTGTTGGTTTTCAATGAAATATGTTTTTTGTCGTGTACAAAAAAATCCAACAAATGGAGCAAGGACGCACTTTTGGGTTTGCAAGGGATTGTAGGTTTTTTTTGAAAAGACTAAATAAATCTGTTTTGAATATAGAAAATGCAAAGTAATTATTAGTAAAATAATCAGGTTCAATTGGTACGAATTAAATAGAAGCAAATGAAAAATTTGACAATAAGGATTTTTTATTCAGACTTAAAAAAAGCAAAACAAAGTAAATATTGGTTGCGTTTGATTAAATCAACCAATGAGGAGCATTCCGTTTATAGCGAAACATTAGTGAACAAGTTGAAGAATTATGAAAAATATTGTCTACCAAAATCAACAAACTCCCACAATAGCTCTACCATTTATTGTGATTTTTAAATTTGGAATTTTTTTATGAAATATTTAGTTAGCATATCAAGAATATTTGTCGGGGTTTTATTTATCATATCAGGATTGATAAAGTTAAACGACCCGTTGGGGTTTTCGTATAAATTACAGGAGTACTTCAGTGTTGATGTTTTAAATATTCCATCGTTAGAACCGTATGCACTTATAATTTCGGTTTTGGTTGTTGTTTTTGAAGTGGTTTTGGGAGTTTTTTTGATTATTGGCTACAAGCCCAAGTTTACGGTTTGGAGCTTGTTGTTAATGATTGTGTTTTTTACATTTTTAACCTTTTATTCCGCTTATTTTGATAAAGTTAAAGACTGTGGTTGTTTTGGCGACGCATTAAAACTAACACCTTGGGAAAGCTTTACCAAAGATGTGGTGCTATTGGTTTTTGTGCTCATTTTGTTTTTCGGAGTCAAGTATATCAAACCGGTATTCAATAATCTGTTGACCACCATTTTTGCCATGTTGGGCTTTGTTTTTAGTTTTTGGTTGGCATATCATGTACTGATGCATTTACCCGTTATAGACTTTAGGGCTTATAAAATAGGAAATAATATAGCTGAAGGCATGCGCATTCCAGAAAATGCCCCAAAACCTGTAGTGGAATACTATTGGAAATTTAAAATAAACGGTGAAGAAAAAGTAATTACCACCGATGGATCCTATCCTTCGGTTGATGGCGATTTTGTAAGTGTTGATACCAAAATGATTACGGAAGGCTACCAACCACCTGTTGTAGATTTTTCAATTGAAACTCCAGATGAAGATTTAACGGAGCAATTTCTTTCAGAAGAAAATCTTATCATAGTTGTTTCATACAGTTTAGAACATATTGAAAAAGCAGGTGCCGAAAAACTAAAAGCCATGTCTGATAAAGCTATAAAAAATGGTTATAAAGTTATTGGTTTAACAGCATCGGGCGAAGCAGAAAAACAGCGCATCAAAAAACTTTACAATTTGAATTTCGATTTTTATCTATGTGATGAAAAAGCACTAAAAACCGTGGTGCGTTCAAACCCCGGGATTTTGGAATTGGATAAAGGCACCATCAAACAAAAATTACATTGGAATGATATTGAGGATTTGAAGTTGCCAAAGGTGAAACGAAAAATTGAGCCTAAAAAGGAACAAATAGGAACTATTTATTTAATCAATGACAAATTATCATCTAAAGAAGAAGTTGATTCCTTAGACCCCAAAATGGTGGATTCCGTGTTTGTTATAAAGAATAATTACAATGAGGTAAATTTGGGTTTAAACAAAGATCTAGATTCTGTTGTAAAAGTTATTTTAAAAAAGAAATAAATTATTTGATAACCTATCTACTAAATAAAATCACATACGCATTACTCACATTATTCGGAGTGGTCACCGTTATTTTCCTATTATTCAATGTGCTTCCTGGAGACCCCGCCCAAATGATGTTGGGACAGAATGAAGACAGCCAACAATTGGCGACCGTAAAGCAAAAATATGGTTTCGATAAACCTGTAAGTACCCAATACTTATATTATTTAAACGATTTATTGCCCATATCGTTCCATTCAAAAACTGCATCGGATTATACGTTTTTAAAAGAAGGAAAATATTCAGCAACCAAATTATTCTCAATAGGCAATACCACTACGGTTTTAAAGCTCCCATATTTGCGGGAATCCTTTACAAAACAAGGTAAAAAAGTGAGCGACGTATTAAGTGAAACCTTGCCCAATACCTTTGTTTTGGCAGTATCGGCCATAGTTATTGCCATTTTTATTGGTATAATATTGGGAATTATTTCTGCGCTTTACAAAGACCGATGGCTTGATAAAACTATACAGATTTTCAGCACCTTAGGCATGAGTATTCCATCGTTTTTCAGTGCCATTTTATTTGCATGGTTTTTCGGTTTTGTGTTGCATAAATACACAAATTTAGAAATGACGGGGAGTCTTTACGAATTGGACGATTTCGGCGAATCCAATCATCTTAGACTAAAAAACCTGATACTCCCAGCTATTGTTTTGGGCATTCGCCCACTTGCGGTTGTTATTCAACTCATGCGTAGTTCATTGTTGGAAGTATTCAATCAAGATTACATTCGTACCGCCCGGGCCAAAGGGCTAAGTGAATTTCAAATTATAAAAAAACACGCTGTAAAAAACGCATTAAACCCCGTTGTTACCGCCATTTCAGGCTGGTTCGCTTCCATGTTGGCGGGTGCGGTTTTTGTAGAATATATTTTTGGCTGGAACGGCCTTGGTAAAGAAATTGTAAACGCCTTGAACACCTTGGATTTGCCCGTAATTATGGGAGCGGTGCTAATTATAGCCCTACTCTTTATTATTATTAATATTTTTGTAGATATAATTTACGTTTGGTTAGACCCTAAGGTAAAACTTCAGTAATTTTGTCATTCCAAAGTTTACACTGAGCGCAGTCTAAGTGTAGGCAGGAATCTTTTAATTAAAACTTTAAACATGAAACTTCCATAACTAAATTTCGATACCCAAAGTAATGATTATATGGAAGTCCCGATAGCTATCGGGATGACAATTAAAAAACAATAAACATAAACACATGAAAAAAATAAAATATATATTGATATTCTTTTTAACTTTTATAAGCTGCAAGGCACAAGAAACACCTAAAGTGTTTTCTGAAGCGGCTTTAAACGATACATTTCTAAATTTAGATGGCAGCTCCATACCCTTTAAAACCATTTTGGATGCCAATAAAGGCAAAACCATCGTGGTGGATATTTGGGCTTCTTGGTGCGGCGATTGTATTAAAGGCATGCCAAAAGTAAAAGCACTACAAAAACAATATAAAGATGCTGAGTATGTATTTCTTTCTTTGGATAAAACACAGGACGCTTGGAAAAAAGGCATTGAGAAATATGAGGTTAAAGGGCAGCATTACTTTATGGAATCTGGTTGGAAAGGCCCTTTTGGAGAATTTGTACATTTAGATTGGATACCAAGATACATGGTAATAGATAAAAAAGGAAACATTAAATTATTTAAAGCCATTGAGGCAGACGATAAAAAAATAACAAGCATTTTAAAATAAATTATTAATTAAAAGAAAAAGTCCTTCCCCTTGGGAAAGATTTAGGATACGATTATGAGACAACAAATTGTAGCAGGAAATTGGAAAATGAACAATGATTTGGCGCAAACCGAAACGCTAATAACAAGCTTAAAAACTAAAATAAAAACTTCCAATGCAGAGGTTATGATTGCGCCAACATTTACAAACTTGTGGCAAGCTTACCAAACGCTGAAAGGTACCGATATTGAAGTGATTGCCCAAAATATGCATTTTGCCGAAAACGGGGCTTACACGGGCGAAATAAGTGCCAGGATGCTTAAAAGTGTAGGCGTTAAAACCGTTATTTTAGGGCATAGCGAACGTCGTGAATATTTTAACGAAACCGACGAAATTTTAGCAAAAAAAGTAGATGCAGCCTTAGCGAACGATTTACGCGTTATCTTCTGTTTTGGTGAAGTTTTGGCCGATAGAAAATCGGGGAACCATGAAAATGTTGTGGGCAGCCAAATTAAAAATGCCTTGTTTCATTTACAAGCTTGGCATTTTAAAAACATCGTTTTGGCTTACGAGCCTGTTTGGGCCATTGGCACTGGCGAAACCGCAACTGCGGAGCAAGCACAGGATATGCACGCGTTTATCAGGAAAACGTTGGCGGACCAATTCGGACATGAAATTGCAAACAACGTGTCCATTCTTTATGGAGGCAGCGTAAAACCAAACAACGCAAATGAAATTTTTGATAAGCCAGATGTAGATGGTGGTTTAATTGGTGGTGCCGCACTTAATGCAGACGACTTTTACGCCATAGTAAACGCATTTTAAATTCATTTCCTTGAAAAAGGAAATCTTTTTGGCGTTACCCTCCCGATAGCTATCGGGAGGTTGCGCTATACACTGTATCTTTTTAGCGCTTTTAGGGTGCCAAAAAGGATGCCGTTTCAAATGCGAAGCATTCACGATTTCCAAATTTAACAATAAAATGTATGAGTAATCGCTAACACACTTAACAGTAAGCATCAACATTAGAAATCTAAATTCCAAATCCAAAATCGTAAATCGTAAATCCAAAATCGTAAATCCCAACCATCATGTCTAACATCATTTACATAGGTTACGAGTTTAAAGTAACTCCTATACAGCCAGGAGTGGAAATCCTTATTGCAGAACTCGGTTACGCAGGTTTTGAAAGTTTTGTGGAAAATGAGGAAGGTGTTACCGCATACATTCAAAAAGAAGAATGGAACGAATCCATACTGGATGATATTCAAATTTTAAATTCTGATGAATTTGAAATCACTTACACATTTGAAGATATTGAGCAAACCAATTGGAACGAAGCATGGGAAAAGAATTTCAGTCCCATTGTAGTTGATGGTGTGTGTACGGTTCGGGCGCCATTCCATGAAAAACCAAATACCCCATACGATATCATCATTGAACCAAAAATGAGTTTTGGCACCGGGCACCACGAAACCACCCACATGATGATCCAGCATGTTTTAAAAAACGATCTTATCAATAAATCGGTGTTGGATATGGGTTGCGGAACGGGCGTATTGGCAATTTTAGCCGAAATAAAAGGGGCAAAACCTGTTGATGCAGTAGATTATGACAATTGGTGCTATTTAAATAGTTTAGAAAACGTAGAACGCAATAACTGTAAGAATATAACAGTTATTGAAGGCGATGCGTCTGTTTTAAAAGGTAAAAAATACGACGTTATTATTGCTAATATCAATCGGAATATTTTGCTAAACGATATGGAAAGGTATGTGTCGTGTTTAAACAAAAACGGACTCCTATTTTTAAGCGGATTTTACAATGATGATATGCCCGTAATTCAAGAGGAATGCGAAAAACAGATGTTAAAATTTGAAGAAAAACTGGAAAGAAACCATTGGGTTGCCTTAAAATTTTTAAATTAGTAAAAAAGTTAGTCATGAGTACTAGAGAAAAAACATCCACAGAAACACTTTTAGAAGAGGAAGTACTTACCCAAAACGAGATTGTACTATTTAACGATGACGTTAACACCTTCGACCACGTTATTGAAACGCTTATTTTTGCTTGCGAACATACTGCGGAACAAGCAGAACAATGCGCAATTCTGGTTCATTATAAAGGAAAGTGTACGGTAAAAACAGGACTTTACGACGATTTAAAACCGCGTTGTTCCATGCTGCTTGATGCAGGTTTAAGTGCCGAAATAGTATAGTTTAATGGGGTAGTTTGTCTTTTAAAACGCCGTAGACAAAAGTTCCTAAAATAGCCGCAGCAATCACTATAACCATGCTATAAACACCAGTTCCCAAAAGAATGTACATAGGTCCTGGGCATGCACCAATTAAGGCCCAACCGAGCCCAAAAATAGTGCCCCCTACAATATATTTGATAAACCCTTTTTCTTTCTTCGGAACAAAAATATAGGTGCCTTTGATGCTTTTTATAATACCTTTTTTTGAAATTTGAAGAAATAAAATCCCGGTTGCTATAGCGGTACCTATAATGCCATACATGTGAAAGGATTGGAAACGGAACATCTCGTAAATTCGATACCAGGATACCGCTTCGGATTTTACCAAAACAATCCCGAAAAAGATGCCGATAAATAAAAATTTTAAGAACTTCATAATTAAAAAATTAGGGGGAAAATAAGATTGGCCATAATCAAACCTCCAAGAAAAAAACCAATAACTGCAATGAGGGACGGTTTTTGTAAACTGCTCAAACCAGTTATGGCGTGCCCAGAGGTACAGCCATCTGCATAGCGTGTGCCAAAACCAACAAGAAGCCCGCCAATGATTAAAATTGATAATCCTTTTAAGGAGGTTAAAGCCTCAAAATCAAATAGTTCGTTCGGCACCAAGGTTGCACCCGAATTTTTAAAGCCCAATTTCTTGAGTTCTGAAATCGTTTGGGGGTTTAGTGCTGTTATGCTATCATTTGATAAATAATTGACCGCTATAAATCCACCAATAATGGCTCCGAGAACTACCGTTAAATTCCATATTTGCTCTTTCCAATTGAATTTGAAAAAATCTGAAAATTTCCCCGCGCCCACAATGGTGCACATGGTCCTTAAATTCGATGACATGCCAAAGGATTTTTCAAAATAAAGAAGAAGCGCCATGACAATGGCTATTAATGGCCCTGAGATATACCACGGCCATGGATTTAAAATATATTCCATTTTAATATGCTTTTGTGCAAATTTACATTGAAATTTGTTTTTTTTGGTAATGAACTCATTTAAATTGTTTTTTGCAATCTCTGGGTTGAACCTTGGATAGAGGCAGGGCAAAGGCTTTTAGTAACTTAAAATCTTTGTGATCCCGAAACGATCGGGACGGATAAAGCTTTGTGCGCCTGCCTGCCACTGCATTACAGCTATTGCACAGAAATACACAAAGCAAAAAAAAACATATTAAACTACTACCAGCTTGTAACTGGTAGTTGTTTAATTGATAGCCGGGTTATTATTGAGATAACTTATTTGGCTTTATGGATGAAAAATGAGTCCATAAGACTTAGGGAGTGATGATTGTTGGTTTTTTTAATTTGAATGGATTTTATGTTCGTTCTGATTAACAAGAGGAACAACTTCCTCCATCATTTTTCACACCTAATTTCATAAGAATGGTTTCTAACAAACACCATTTAGTAAAGGCAGATTGTATTAAATTCACACCAATAAATACAGTAAACCACATCCAATTAGGGCTTACATAAACACTTAATACAACACTTATTAAAACAAAAGTGCCAACGAGTACTCTAAAATATGTATGTAACATTTTATTTGATTTTTAAGATTATATATACTTTTCAATAGGAACAACAACCGCTTTAATTGGGTTGTTCGTTTCTATATTACTATTAAACTCATTTATAAATTGGAACAATGCTTCAATATGTTCATCTTCTGTAAAAGAGAAAAACAAACGGGATTCATTACCAAATTTTTCTCCTGAAAACCAACTGGAAGCCATTAATATGGAAGCCCCATTTTTGTGGCCATCAATATCTGAACTGCTAAAATTTTCGATATTGGCTTTTTTGAAGAGTTTCAAAACCTCTTTTTGAAATTCTTCGACTGCGGTTATGATCACTAATTTCATTGTTTGTATGTTATTGTCCGTTCGAGCCTTTGGACTGGGCTCAAGGCAGGTTAAAGTTGAGAGCTGTTTTTAGTTCTGCATTGTTTTGAGGCCACGCCTGCACTCGACCAGACAGATTATTTTAAATTTTTACGTTCAATCATATAATACACCAATGGCACGACCAACAAAGTCAACACAGTCGATACGATGGTTCCTCCCATTAATGAGATTGCCAATCCTTGGAAAATCGGGTCAAATAAGATGACAAATGCGCCAATAACAACGGTTCCAGCGGTTAATAAAATAGGTGTTGTTCTTACTGCTCCTGCTTCAATTGTGGCTTGCTTAAGCGGTATGCCTTCTTCCAATCGGATATTTATAAAATCTATGAGCAGCACCGAATTCCGTACCATAATTCCTGCTAAAGCAATCATGCCTATAAATGAAGTTGCCGTAAAAAATGCGCCCATTATCCAGTGACCTAAAATAATCCCGATTAAGGATAATGGTATAGCTACCATCATAACAATGGGTGCCTTAAAGTTTTGAAACCAGCCAACAATCAAGATGTAAATCAGGATGATAGCACCTAAAAAGGCAATTCCTAAATCTCTAAATACTTCTAATGTAATTTGCCATTCTCCATCCCATTTTACGGTATAATCATCTTCAAAATCTGGTTGACCTAAATACATTTCGTTCAGTTTATACCCTTTAGGAAGTTTAATGGTTTTTAATTTCTCTTCCATACCTAAAATGGCATAGGCAGGACTTTCCAATTCGCCAGCCATATCTGCCATCACATAGACCACACGTTTTTGGTTTTTGTGATAAATGCTTTTTGCGGCAGTGGTTTGCTTAATGTCAACCAAATCGGCAATGGGCACCATATTGCCTTGTTTCGACTTTACTTTGAGTTGTGAAATATCTGTAATGGTAGATTTTTCTTTTTCATCTAAAGTCAATACCAGACCAACTTGCTTTGTTGCATCTTCATCATACAAAGTGGTAATTGGTCTGTTGGATAATGCCATATTCATGGTATAGGCAATTTGCTGTGGTGCAACGCCATATAGCATTGCTTTTTCTTTATTGATATTGAATTGATATTCGATTTGGTCATCTTCCACCATCCAATCAATATCCACCACATCATCCGTGTTTTTTAGGATCTCTTGAATACTGTTCGCAATTTTTATCTGTTCGTTATAATCAGGTCCATAAACTTCGGCAACAATCGTTGATAACACAGGTGGTCCTGGTGGCACTTCCACTAATTTTATATTGGCATTATATTTATCACCAATTTTTTGAATGTCTGGGCGTAACAATTTGGCAATATCGTGGCTTTGTGTACTACGTTCGTCTTTGCCAATTAAATTCACCTGAATATCTGCCATATTGCTCCCACCACGTAAATCGTAATGACGTACCAAACCGTTAAAGGTTATAGGCGCAGAAGTCCCAACATAGTTTTGATAATTCACCACTTCTGGTCGCGTCGATAAATATTGAGATATTTCTTGAGCTACGATACCTGTACGTTCCAAGGTTGTACCTTCTGGCATATCGATGATGACCTGAAATTCGTTTTTATTATCAAATGGCAACATTTTTACAGCAACTGAATTGGTAAAGAACAACACCATCGTTCCCAATAATAACGCAAACGTTGCCAATAAAAACAACCAACGTTTTCCACTGCTTTCCAATAAAGGACGCTCAAACTTATTATAAACCTTGTAAATAAAAGTTTTTTCCAATGGTTTTTCTGCTTTTTCAACTTTTCCTTTCCTATCTTTTTCCCGCAAGAAAACATACCCTAAATACGGTGTAATGGTTAGTGCAACAAATAATGACAAAATCATAGCGATAGATGCTCCAATGGGCATGGGTGCCATATAAGGGCCCATTAAACCAGACACAAAAGCCATTGGCAACACCGAAGCAATGACAGTAAACGTTGCTAAAATGGTTGGGTTACCCACTTCGTTAATGGCATACAATGCAGCTTGTTTAAATGGTAAGCGTTTCAATTTAAAATGCCTGTGCATATTCTCGGCAATAATAATCGAGTCATCTACCACAATTCCTGTGACGAATACCAATGCGAAAAGTGTAATTCGGTTGAGTGTGTAATCCATCATATAATAACTCAACAAAGTCAATGCAAACGTAATTGGAACCGATAAAAACACCACCAGTCCACCACGCCAACCCATAGCGAGCATAACTACCAACGTTACGGCTAATATAGAACCGATAAGATGCCACAAGAGTTCGGAAACTTTATCGGACGCTGTTTCTCCATAGTTTCTGGTAATTTCTACGTGCACATCATCTGGTATTAAAGTGCTACGTAAATGCTCTACTTTATCAATAATCACTTCCGAGATTTTCATCGCATCGGCGCCTTTACGTTTCGCAACCGAAATAGTAACAGCAGGATACTCCGACTTAAAATCTGATGCTTTTTCGCTGCCTTTTCCAAAACCCAGACTTACATAATTTTGAGGTATTTCTGGACCATCAATAATCGTTGCTACTTGCTTTAAATAGATAGGCTGATTTTGTTGTACACCAACCACTAAATTTTCAACATCAGTCGCTGACTCCAAAAATTTTCCTGTGTTTACCAAGAATTCTGTGTCATTCTTATCAAAACTCCCAGAATTCAATTGTGCATTGTTCGCTTTGATCATTTCAGCTACCGATAAAAAATCCAATCCGCTGGCAGCCAATTTATCTTTATCTAATACCACGCGCAATTGACGGTTTCTCCCACCAATTTTATGGGTAATGGCAACATCATCCACCTTCTTGATTTCACCCTCTAATTCTTGTGCTATTTGGCTTAATTGGTAATCGTCATAGTTTTCAATCCACAAGGTTAGGCCCAACATGGGCACATCGTCAATCGCTCGTGTTTTTACTAGCGGAAACGTCACCCCTTGTGGCATTTGGTCCATATGTTTACTGATTTCGTTGTAAAGTTTTACATACGAGCGCTCCATATCCTCACCAACATAAAACTGTACGATCACCATACCTTGCTCCTCCATTGATGTAGAATACACATATTCCACCCCTTTAATATTGGAAATCAATTGCTCTAATGGTTTAACCACGCGCGATTCTATTTCCGTAGGACTAGCACCTGGATAACCCACAAAAATGTCAGCTATTGGTACATCAATTTGTGGTTCTTCCTCACGCGGAATTAAAAACGAACTATAAACCCCAACAACCATAAACACAATCATCAAGAGCACTGTAAGCTTGGACTGTATAAAGATTTTTGCAATTTTTCCTGCGATTCCTTCTTTCATAATAAAAAGCCCCTTTTAATTTCCCCAAAGGGGAAAAACTGTAATGGGATATTTTTTAGTTAATACTTCTTTTTTTGTTTCTTATACCTACAAGATTTTTAAAACCTTGCAGGATAATTATGCTACGTTATTTATTGACTGAAGACTGCGACTGCCTATTGAATACTGACCTTCGCTCCATTGTAAAGCTTCCCTTCAGCAGAAACTATATACACTTCATCTGCCGCTAAACCAGATAACACTTCCACTTGGCCACCAAAAGTTCTACCCAATCGCAACCAACGCAATAAGGCTGTATTAGTCTGACTTACTGTATAGACACCAGACAATTGACCATTATTTACAATAGCTTCCACTGGAATCAAAACCATTTCGGTAGTTGCTTTTTTCTCAATAGGAAATTGAACACTTGTAAACATACCCGAAAGAATATTGGCATCTGTTTTGTCCAATGCCACTTTTACCAAGTATTGCCCACCAGTATTTTTAGCAGATGTGCTAACTTCAGTTACTTTCCCTTTGATATGCTCATTAATTGACTTGACAATGACATCCACTTCAGTACCATTTTTGATTTGTGAAATTTCAGTTTCTGGCACCATGGCCATCACTTCAAAACTTCCTGGTGCTTCTAAACTTATTAATGGCATTCCAGGATTTGCCATATCTCCAGCTTCAATATTTTTACTGGTAATTGTTCCACTAAAAGGCGCTGTAATGTTGCTATAAGCATATTGTGCATTCACTTCATTTTTCATTTGTGTGGCAGCCTCTAGTCTGGCTTTTGCCATTTCGTAACGAGCCGTCATGTCATCCATTTCTTTTTGTGAAACACTATTATCTGCATACAAATTTTTAAAACGGTTGTAATCTTTTTTCGCATTGTTTAAAGCAGCGGTAGCTTCTGTAATTCCCGCATTTGCTTGGGCACTTTTGGCTTGTAGATCGGTATTGTTAATAGATACCAATAATTGCCCTTTAGTGACTTTGTCACCAACATTTGCGGGTGCTTTATTTACGTAACCCGTCATTCTGGTACTTAAATCGGCACTATTTGATGCCTGGATTTTTCCGCTTACGGCTAAAAACGACCTGTTGGCACTTGCTGCCACTTGGTTGACTTTTACGGGAATTGCAATAGCATTGTCTGCAACTGCCTTTTTGTTTTCGCTACCACAACCTGTAATAAATAATGCTGTTGCCGTAATTGTTAATAGGTATATAAGTTTCTTCATTTTATTTGTTTTAATTTTTCCTGAATGAACACTGCGACTGTTTACCGTAAACTAATCCTTGGTTAAAAATCGCAAATAAGCTTGTGCGTAATTAAATTCAAAAATGGTTTGGTAATACTCCAATTGCTTCTGTGCATATTGAGTTTCTGACATTAATAAATCGGATGTTTTTTCTAAACCTTCTTCAAATCTGTTGGTTCTTATTCTTAAAGATTCTTTTGATTGTTCGAGAGCCAACATTGTCAATTTCAATTTGTTTTCTGCATCTGTAAGTGCACGTTTTGCTTTATTCAATTCCAAATTGCTCTGTGATACATATTGACTGTATTGCAGTTGTGATTTTTCAAATTCAGATTTACTTTTTTGCGCTTTTCCGAAACGTTTGGACCCTTGAAAAATGTCCCAACTTAATTGTGCCCCAAATAAATAGCCATTGGCATCTGCTTGAAAAATTTGGTCATCATACAATTCATAACTTCCAAAAGCATTTAATCGAGGTAGAAACGCCATTTTATCAGCCTTATTCATAGCTTCATAAGCATTTGAAGCCAATTGCATCGCTTTGATGTCCGAACGATTTTCAGAAATATTTTTATTGGTTTCTATAGTAAATGTGTTTACAGATAAACTATCACTTGGTTGATAGACTACATAGGTTTCGTCATTCATTAAAAAAGACAGATAGTTTGAAGCGTTTTGCACATTGCTTTTTGCGGTTTGCAATTGATTTTGAATTTCTGTTACCCGCACTTCAACATTCAATACATCTGCACGCTGAAGATAACCCTGTTTGAAGCTATTATCTGCCAACCTTCTGTTTTCCAGTGCGGTTTTTAAGGCTTCTTCTATAACATCGACACCTTTATAAGCCAGTTGCAATTGCATATATGCTTTTTCCACTTCGAGCACCAAATAATCGGTGGTTCTTTGCTGTTGCAGTGACATCGCTTCCATTTTGGATTTTGCGGCTCTACGTTGATAGATGCCATCCACATTAATGAGCGGTTGCTGAATTTCAAATCTGGTGGCATAATTTTCTATCTGCGATGGGTTGTTGAGCAACGCTGGATTGAAATCGTTTTGCGTTAAAATCTGCTGATTTAATTTAGATCCGAAAGCCATCAGCGGATTGGTAGTGGCAATTCCTGTGTGGGACGCTGTGATGTTTGGTAAAAACACAGCGTTTGTTTGTCTGTAATCTGCTCTGGCTTGCTTAAATTCTTCTTCAGAAATCTTAATAGTGGTATTGTTTTCTGAAACTTTATATAACACTTCAGTTTTTGTAATTGGAATGAATTCTTGCGCTTGCAATGGCATGTTTCCAAACAAAAGCAGTATTGTAAATAGATGGATTGTTTTTTGCATTATGCATTAATAGTTTTATTTATTGATGCAAAAATAGGTTAATGACCCACAGAAGTTTGTAACAAAGGTTACCCAGACAAAATTTTTCAATATTAAGTGCTGTATTTCAAACATCAATAATTAAACATTTCATAGAAAAGGATCAATAAATTTTTGATTAAATTGAAATAAGATTTGCTTATAATTTAATAAAAATAGTATATTTGCACCCACAAAAAAGGCCTCGTGGGTGTAACTGCTTAGGGCATCCCGATTTTGGGTCGGGAAGGTTACTGGTTTAACCCAGTCGAGGTCACAACCTGAATGTGATAAAAATTTAATGGCCTCGTGGCGCAACTGAATAGCGCACTTGATTACGGCTCAAGAGGTTACTGGTTTGAATCCAGTCGAGGTCACTAATAAAAAAAAAGGCTGAACGTCAAATCAAGCTCGCTTGAATTTGTATGTTTTGGGCTTTTTGTTTTCAACCCCTAAGTCTCCTTTAGGGAGGCTCTTAGCTGGAACAACGTAGTCAATCCAGTCAAGTCAGAAAATAAAAAAAGCAAGCTACAATAGCTTGCTTTTCTTATTCCTTCTAAATACTCCTAATTCCAAAATATCGAATACAAAGCTGCTAAAATAAGTATCACTGCAAATGCGCCAATATTAAATATAGGACTTGTTTCAAACATTTCCTTTTTAATAGCAATAGCCTTTTTGTCATTTGCGCCATTATGCTGCACGTAACTAACTATCCCAATAACAAGCATAGTTATTAATAATGTATAACCCATTTGATCCATAAATGGCACATCTATAAACAATGGACTTGATGACCACCCTTTTGGAGCAACTTTAAAATACATGGCAATTGGAACCGATGCTATGGCTCCAATAATAGCACCTTTGTTTGTGGTTTTTTTCCAGAACAAGCCTAACAAAAATACTGCCAAAATACCTGGGCTCACAATACCTGTATATTCTTGAATAAATTGAAATGCCTGGTCTAAGTTTCCCAGCAAAGGAGCCATAATACATGCTATAACCAATGCCACTGCAGCTGAAATTCTACCCATGTTCACGGTGCTTCTATCAGATGCGGTTTTGTTGATATATTGCTTGTATATATCCATCGTGAAAATGGTTGAAGTTGAGTTTAGCATGGAGGCTAAAGACGAAACGATGGCTGCTGCCAAAGCTGCAAAAGCAACCCCTTTTAAACCAGTAGGTAAAAATTGTAACAACCAAGGATATGCTCTGTCCGCTTGATCAATGGAAGGTAAATTATGAAGTCCTGCTTCCCCCAATCGTGCCATAATCTCAGGATCGTTTATCATTACGTAAGCTGCAATTCCTGGTATTACCACAATCAATGGAATTATTAACTTTAAGAAAGCGGCCATTAAAATACCTTTTTGTGCTTCTTTTAAAGATTTTGCAGCCAGAGTTCGTTGAATAATATATTGGTTGAAACCCCAATAATATAAATTAGCAACCCACATGCCCCCAACAAGTACTGAAATACCAGGCAGGTTTTTAAATTCTGGATTTGATTCATCTAAAATCATGGCAAAGCGATCAGGAACAGCGTCGTAAACAGTTTTTAATCCAGCGATAACGCCTTGGCCATCAGAAACCATGTTCAATGCTAAGTAGGTTGTTGCTAAACCGCCTAAAACCAAGAAAACAACTTGTATGACATCGGTCCACGCTACGGCCGATAAACCTCCATATAAAGAATAGGCAGCAGCAAATAAAGCTAAACCTATAACGCCATAAATTAAAGGAATACCGATAATGGTTTCTAAGGCCAATGCTCCTAAATACAATACGGTTGTTAAATTTACAAATACATATAATGCTATCCAGAATACAGCTAATATGGTTTTTAAATTGGTTGAATAACGTTTTTCAACAAATTCCGGAATGGTATATAATCCTTTTTCAATGAAAATCGGCAAAAAGTATTTACCAACAATTATCAACGTAATGGCCGCCATCCATTCATAAGATGCAATGGCCAAACCTGATGCAAAACCAGAACCGGACATCCCAATAAACTGTTCCGCAGAAATATTAGCAGCGATAAGCGAAGCCCCAATAGCCCACCAAGGCAACGATTTACTGGCCAAAAAATAATCTTCGGCATTTTTTTCGTGCCCAGCCTTATCTCTTGACACCCATAGTCCTACACCTAAAATTAAAATGGCATAAGCAATAAAAATAAAGTAATCTAAAAATTCAAAATTAGTTGTCATGGTTTTAAAATGGTTTAGTTATTGGCATAAATATAAATCAATTTTCGTTATGTTTAAAGATGCCCATGTATATAAATGTATTTTGCAATTTAATAAATGTATTTTTTACATATAATATACAATATTATTAAAATAACTTATAACTATCATGGTTTTTAATATAAATCAATCGTTTTAACATGTATAGGTCTGTGAGAGCTAAAAAGGGTTGGTTTAATCCGATTTGCATTTTGATTTATGGAATCATGCGAATCAAGTGCTGAAAAGATTAAAACCTATTACGATTTATAAGACAATATTAGGGGCGTTAGCCCTAAAATCATCGTAGATACAAACGTTAATTAAATAAAAAGG
>NZ_JBFVFE010000046.1:0-33616 GCF_052728615.1 Mariniflexile sp.
TATTATATTTCGCAAATCCATAAATAATATATTTATCATAAAGATAATAAATTTCTACAACATTCTAAAACATAACCATTTTTATTAATTTATTTTTTCGCTTACTCTATTCAGTTTTCAGCTTCCCTGTTATTAATTATTTAAGTTTGTTTCTGTGGTTGTGTTGCATTACTGCCAACGTTTATGTATAAGGAAAGTTGCGTGTTTGTGTGCGAGGATTTTCCGAAGGAAAATCAGAAGCTAGCAAACAAGCAACTAACTTTGGTTTAGCTAAAACTAGCAATTTTTTTTATACGGTGTTGCCTGTAGTTATTTTTTCCGATATATAAGTAAATTATATTTAAATTCAGTTCCATCAGTTGGTAAATGGGCAAATACTTTTAATTCCGTTTCTGTTATTTTCGAAAATTCTATTTCTTTTGTTCTGAGTGAAGCTAATGGATTTAAATTTGACTCTTTCAATTTTTTCAAATGTTCTGGAGTAAGTTTGTCAAAAGTCATTCGGAATAACTTAAGTCTTCGGTCATATTTCCATTTTCCAGATTCGAAATCACGAGGATTCTCACAGTCGATAAGTTGGAAGGATCCATTTTTTTCAATTCGCATGCTTGGTAAACATACTATCATTTCAGTAGTTGTATCATTTAAGGTATGAGTTGTTTCCATTATTGTCTTTCCGGTACTGTCAGTTAGTTTTTGAAATTCCCAAATTCCAACAATCAGTTTTTCAATTTCGTCTGCACTCTTTTTTGTTTTAGCTTCACCCTTTAATTCAAAATAAGATTTTGATTGACCAAAAGCCAGTATAGGAATAAATAATATGGTTAAAATAAGTTTTTTCATAATTCTGACTAACGTTAAATTAAGTTGTTGATTATTAATTATATTTTTTAAATTTAAGCATTTCCATTCACTTTTTTCCTCACTTTCTTCTGTCGTTAGCTCAAGAAATTAACAGGTTTTTTCTTGTGTGGGGAATTACAGCCAACACAAATATAACTATTAATTAGAAGCGTTACCTATCTGTCTCCAGTCTCCAGTCTTTCAAGATATATAATTCCAAATATTCTTATATTTCCCTAAAGCCTTGTAAGTGTTTAAGATAACCTCGTTTTCAATGTTAGTCAGGGTCGGGTCTTCTTTCAGCACCTTTTTCGCATAAAACCGAGCGCTTTGTAAAATATCTTTATCCTTAATAATATCGGCGATTTTTAAGTTTAGCACACCGCTTTGTTGGGTGCCCATGATGTCTCCCGGACCACGTAATCGTAAATCGACTTCGGCAATTTCAAAGCCATCGCTGGTACTTACCATGGTTTTTAATCTTGTTTTGCTATCGTTGTTCAATTTGTGGCCAGTCATTAAAATACAATAGCTTTGTTCTGCACCACGCCCCACACGACCACGTAGTTGATGCAATTGCGATAAACCAAAGCGTTCCGCACTTTCAATAATCATTACCGAGGCATTGGGTACATTAACGCCCACTTCAATAACGGTGGTGGCGACCATTATTTGCGTTTTACCTGTGATGAATCGCTGCATTTCAAAATCCTTATCGGCAGGTTTCATTTTTCCGTGAACAATGGATATTTGATATTCGGGCATTGGGAAGTCCCTCGAAATGCTTTCATAACCATCCATCAAATCTTTATAATCCAATGCTTCACTTTCTTGAATAAGCGGATACACAATATAAATTTGTCGGCCCTTAGCAATTTCATCCCTAATGAATTTAAAAACTTGCAACCGGTTTTTATCATACCTATGAACCGTTTTTATGGGCTTTCTTCCGGCCGGTAATTCGTCTATGACGGAGATGTCCAAATCGCCATAAACCGACATCGCTAAGGTGCGCGGAATAGGGGTGGCGGTCATAATTAAAACATGTGGAGGGATAGAAGCCCCTCTAATCTCCCCAGAGGGGAGGCTTTCATTTCCCCTCCCTTCGGGAGGGGCTAGGGGTGGGCCTTTATGCCATAATTTGCTGCGTTGTGCGACTCCAAAACGGTGTTGTTCGTCTATAATGGCGAGTCCTAAATTTTTGAATTTTACCTTATTTTCAAGTAACGCGTGTGTACCAATAAGTATCTGCAATTCGCCATTTTCTAAAGCTTCATGAATTTTTTTTCTTTCTGAAGTTTTACTTGAACCTGTTAACAGTTCTATACTGATTTTCAATTCTTTGCACATGTCAATTAAACCATTATAGTGCTGTACTGACAAAATTTCAGTCGGCGCCATTAAACAGGCCTGGAAACCGTTGTCAAGTGCTATTAACATGGACATGAACGCCACTATGGTCTTTCCAGAACCCACATCGCCTTGCAACAACCGATTCATCTGTGCATTGCTGCCTAAATCGGCACGTATTTCTTTTAAAACACGTTTCTGCGCGTTGGTCAATTCGAAGGGTAAATGGGCATTAAAAAAGCTGTTGAAATAAATTCCAACATGTTCAAAAGGAAAGCCTCTTATTTTAGATTTATGGATTAAATTTTTAATGATCAATTGCAATTGGATATAGAAAAGCTCTTCAAATTTTAACCGGAATTGTGCTCTTGCAAGTAATGTTTGATTCTTAGGAAAATGCACATTAAAAAGCGCCTCACTTTTTGATAATAGTTTCAGTTCCTGACGAATATTTTCAGAAAGTGTTTCGCTAAACTTCCCATTGGTCTCCATAAACAATTGCTGCATAATTTTAACAACCACACGATTGCTAATGCCTTTATTGGATAGTTTTTCTGTAGAGGGATAAATGGGTTGCATCGCCGAACGTAAACTTTTTTCGTGGTCTTCCAGCAATTCCATATCCGGATGTGGCATGCTAAAGCGTCCATTGAACCAATTTGTTCTACCAAAAATCACGTAGGTTGTATTGAGTTTTAAGTTTTCGCGAATCCATTTTTGCCCCCGAAACCAGACCAATTCCATAACGCCCGTATCATCTTGAAAGGTTGCCACCAAACGTTTGCCTTGTTTTTGGGCGATTTCCTTAAACCCTACAATTTTTCCAATAACCTGCACATCGGCATTGCTTTGCTGTAGTTGGTTAATTTTATAGTACTGCGTTCTGTCAATGTATCTATTTGGAAATAAGTTGATTAAATCTTGATAGGTATGGATGCCCAATTCCTTTCGGAGCAAATCGGCACGATTGGGCCCAACGCCTTTTAAATAATCTATGGGAGTTTGAAGATTGCTAATCATAAGAAACGAATTTAAGCCTTTTCAAGCAATCCATAAAATAGAAAATTTGCGTATTTTGGCTTCATCGTTGATATACTATATTCATGAAGCGTTTCCTCATTATTTTATCACTTTTTGTCTTAGTTAAAACCTATTCACAACAAACTGAATATGCTGATTTTAAAACGGCGAAAGCAGATATTGTTTTTGGTAATTTGAGCAAACATGAAGTAAGCGGCACTATCACTTATGAGTTTGATATTTTGAAAAACACGGATTCTATTTATGTAGATGCCAATGGTTTTAAAGAAATAGCATCTATTTTAGATGGTAAAATACAGGGAAAGTTGTATGATGGGAAACACTTAATCATCAAACACCCTTTCAAACCAAACACACACCACAAACTGGATATTGTTTGGAAAACAAGCCCAAATAAAGCCATGTATTTTATTGATTGGGATTATGAAGAAGGAAATAAACAAATATGGACACAAGGACAAGGGAAATACACCAGCAATTGGCTCCCTAGTTTTGATGACATGAATGAAAAAGTTGAATTTGATTTAACAATTACTTTCAATAAAGACTATGAAGTTATAGCCAACGGAAAATTAATAAATAAACAAATCAACGCATCAACCATAACTTGGCATTACGATATGCAGCAACCCATGTCCGGTTATTTAGTTGCATTAGCGATTGGTAAATATGATAAAAAGAGTGAATTTTCCAAAAGCGGCATTCCTTTAGAAATGTATTATTACCCCGAAGATTCAGCAAAATTCGAACCCACCTACCGCTACACCAAAAAAATGTTCGATTTTTTGGAAGAAGAAATAGGCGTTCCGTATCCATGGCAAAACTATAAGCAAGTGCCCGTTAAAGATTTTCTATATGCTGGTATGGAAAACACCAGTACCACTATTTTTGCCGATAGTTTTGTGATTGATTCCATTGCGTTTGTCGATAAAAATTATGTGAACGTAAATGCCCACGAATTAGCGCATCAATGGTTTGGCGATTTAGTAACCGAAACCTTAGGTACCCACCATTGGTTACAGGAAGGTTTTGCTACTTATTACGCATTATTAGCAGAACGAGATATTTTTGACAAAGATTATTACTATTGGCAACTTTATGAATATGCGCAAGAATTATTGGAGCAAGACCAAGCAGGACAAAGCACTTCGCTTTTAGACCCAAAATCGAGTAGTACCACATTTTATAAAAAGGGGGCTTTGGTGTTGCATTTGTTGCGAGAAAAAGTGGGGGATGAGGCTTTTAAAAAAGGGGTTAAAAATTATTTACAAAAGCATCAGTTTAAAAATGTTGAGACTAACGATTTTATAAAGGAAGTTGAAAAGACTAGTGGGCAGGATTTAAGTGAGTTTGTTAAAGTGTGGTTGGAAAATGAGACGTTTCAATATCAAGAAGTTTTAACAAGTTTAAAAAAATCTAAGTTTATTGAAGGATATTTAGCTGTAGATTGTGAGGTGTTTAATCCAAAATGTAACACGTATTTGTCCTCAAATATTTCAGATGAAGCAAAAATCAAAGTAATATCACAAAATTCCACGCTGATTAAAAAAGAAGATTTTAATAATAGTTTAAAAGTCCGTCAAGCCATCGCTAAAAACATTGAAGAAATTCCTTTAGAATTAAAAGAGGACTATGAATCGCTTTTAAGTGATAAATCCTATTCAACCATTGAGGCCGCATTATATAATTTATGCACTAATTTCCCTGAAGACAAATTAAAATATCTTTTCAAAACAAAAGATATTCAGGGTTTTAACAATAAAAACATCAGGATGTTGTGGATTGTTTTGGTGCTGAACACACCCGGTTTTGAAGATGTAAATAAGCGAGCCTATTTTAATGAATTAGTTGACTATACAAGTCCTAAATACGATTTTGAAACCCGAGAGACGGCTTTTTCATATTTTAATGCGATGCAGGTTTTTAATGAAACCATTATTTTCAATTTAATAAATGCCAGTAAACACCATAACTGGCGTTTCAAAGAATATTCAAAAAATTTATTGGGAAATTTGAAGCAATATGAAAAATATAAGATTTTAATTACTAATTTAGAGCAAAAATGACCATTAGATGAAACATCGCTTGCTAAATTTTTGCCTACCTGCTCAGGCAAGTCCGACTATTAAAAAACAAATAACAATAAGCAGATGAAGGCATTAGTGATTTCTGGTGGTGGCAGCAAAGGCGCATTTGCAGGTGGTGTGGCACAGTATCTTATTGAGGAACTTAAGCACGATTATCAACTGTATATTGGCACTTCTACAGGAAGTTTATTGGCGCCGCATCTGGCACTTCATAAAATTGAAAAAATAAAAGAAGTTTATACCAGTGTCACCAACGAAAGTATTTTTGATGTGTGCCCGTTTGTGGTCAAACAAAGGCATGGTAGCCAGACCATTGCTATTAACCACATAAGTGTTCTTTTTAATTTAGTAAGAGGAAGTAAAACCTTTGGGGAAAGCCATAATTTAAAAAATCTTATTAAAGCTACTTTAACGGAAGATGAATTTTTATATCTAAAACAATCCTATAAAGATGTGGTAGTTACGGTCTCTAATTTATCCTTAAACCAAGTGGAGTATAAAAGTTTGAAGGATTTTGAATATGAAGAATTTGTTGATTGGATATGGATTTCGTGCAATTACACCCCGTTTATGACCTTGGTAAAAAAAGATGGTTGCGAATATGCCGATGGCGGGTTAGGGAACATGGTGCCCATTGAAGAAGCCATAAGTAGGGGCGCTACCGAAGTGGATGCCATTATTTTGCAGACCGAAATAAATCAATTTAACAGGTTGCCCTCAAAAAACCCCTTTTCACTATTAACAAACATGTTTGCTTTTATGCTCGATAGAATAGAATCACAAAATATTAGAATCGGGAAGTTTGCCGCAACACATAACGATGCTATCATTAATTTTTATTATGCGCCAACGGTCTTAACGGTCAATTCGCTTATATTCAATAAAGAAAAAATGACCCAGTGGTGGCAAAGTGGCTATGATTTTGCAAAATTCAAGAACCAGGAACTAAGTCAATTGCAAGAGTAATATGAGGGCATTGGTAATTTCTGGCGGTGGTAGTAAGGGGGCTTACGCAGGGGGTGTTGCCCAATATTTAATCCAAGAAAAAGAGCACCGCTATGATATTTTTGTAGGCACCTCTACAGGAAGTCTGTTGGTGCCACATTTGGCTGCCGGTAAAATTGACAAAATCCAAAAGGTCTTTACCGATGTAAAACAAAGTAACATTTTTAGTGTCGATCCTTTTAACGTGCGTAAAAGAGGCGAAAGGGAATTTGTGTCCATAAATTTTTTAAACTCTATATGGCAATTTATTAAAATGAAGCGCACCTTTGGTGAAAGCAAAGCCTTGAAACGCTATCTTAAAAAACACTTTACCGAGGAAGAATATAATTTAATTAGAACCACAAAGGAAGATGTGGTGGTTACGGTTTCAAATCTATCTAAAAACAGAGTGGAATATAAGTCTATCAAGGATTTCTCTTATGATGAATTTTGTGAATGGATTTGGATATCCTGCAATTACATTCCGTTTATGTCCTTGGCAAAAGTAGATGGTTTTGAGTATGCCGATGGTGCTTTTGGTTGCGTAGTGCCTATTCGCGAAGCCATTCAGCGGGGCGCCACAGAAATTGATGCTGTGGTGCTGGAATCTGAAAATATGGAGTATATGAAGGTTTTGGGTAAAAACCCCTTTTCGCTGATGCTCAATTTGTTTGGGCATTTATTGGATCAGGTAGAAAAAAGCGACATCCTTATTGGGAAGTTAGCGGCAAAAAACAAGGATGTAAAACTGAACTTGTATTATACACCTTCAAAACTTACCGAAAACTCACTTATATTCAATAAAAAATTGATGCTATCGTGGTGGCAGCAAGGGTTTGATTATGCCAAAACAAAAGACGAGCAAGCACGTTCCAACGAACTGAGATTGAATAAGTAATGGAGCCTTGAATTTAGCTGATATTTTTTTGCTCTGTGCAACTCTGTGTTTTCTTTGTGAAACTCTGTGAAATAACTATACCACTAAGGCACACAAAGTAAAAAGAAGTTTCACAAAGATTATTAAGTTGCTAAAGAGATTTACCTTCATTCTGAAAAGATATCAGGCTCATTTTTACCAAATCTCTGACACCTCTTCTTTTAAAAATGAAAGGGCGGCATCACTAGGGGAGCGGCGTTCCATCATTTCGGTTAAAATAACCTCCCTAAGTTTATTGGCGGTGTCCGTTTTTTCAAGTAAACTGGCTTTTCTTATTAATTGAATGGTGGCATTTTTTGCGGCATTGATAATGTTCCAACACTTATCGCTTATATAGATTTGTTGGGTTAAATTATGTTCAAATTCCTGTTCAATGTTTTGTATAAGTAATGCCTCGTAATCTTCTTTGTTTGAAGATAACGGAGCCACTCTGATCAATATATTTGAAGGCGTGATGCGTTCCAAGAACAAGGTCATCCGTTCATAAGCTTGCAATCGGGTTGGCAATGCGTTTACCTGTATGTCCTTTTTCAGTAAAAAGCGTCTTCTGCCATCTTCATTTTTGGTGTGTTCCTTAAAAAAATAATAGGCTATCAAGCCTGTTATTAACGATGGTATGGCAAACAAAAACAGGTCTATAATTCGGTTAAGATCCATAAAAAGTGTCATTTGGTTACAAACTTAGTTCGTTTGTCTTTAATTCACAAGTAATTATTCAATACCGCTATGTCCAGCTCATTAAAAATCTTTACATTTTTCCATACGTGTGATGATTTTTGGACAATCATTTTACCAATTTTAAATCAGTTAAACCCATTCATTCGTGAATTAGTTGCTAAAAACAGAAATATTGATTTTGTGGATACTGCGACCGTAAACTGCTAACTAATCATTTTGTTTATAATTATTAATAATTCATCTTTATAAAAAGCGCAACAATGGTTAATTTCACGTCGTAAAATTATTGGTCTTTTGGAAAAATATTTAAGTCAGTTAAACGAAGCACAATTAGAGCCCACCATTCAAAAAGAGGGGCCCATGATTATTATTGCTGGGGCGGGTTCGGGCAAAACACGTGTGCTTACCTACCGTATTGCGTATTTAATGAGTGAAGGCGTGGACCCGTTTAACATCCTATCCTTAACCTTTACCAATAAAGCGGCGCGCGAAATGAAAGACCGTATTGCCACTATTGTCGGTACAAGTGAAGCCAAAAATTTGTGGATGGGAACTTTTCACTCGGTTTTTGCTAAAATTTTACGCATTGAAGCCGATAGATTGGGCTACCCTAGCAATTTTACCATTTATGATACCCAAGATTCAGACAGGTTGATTTCTTCTATCATCAAGGAAATGAATCTTGATAAGGATATTTACAAGTATAAGCAAGTCCGTTCTAGAATTTCATCCTATAAAAATAGTTTGATTACGGTTAGGGCCTATTTTCAAAACCCGGAACTTATTGAAGCCGATGCCATGGCAAGACGCCCTAAATTGGGTGATATTTATAAAGAATATGTAGAGCGTTGCTTTAAAGCGGGCGCCATGGATTTTGATGATTTACTTTTGAAAACCAATGAGTTGCTCACGCGTTTCCCGGAGGTGTTGATGAAATACCAAAACCGGTTTAAATATATTTTGGTGGATGAGTACCAGGATACCAACCATTCGCAATATTTGATCGTAAGGGCGCTGTCCGATAAATTCCAGAACATTTGCGTGGTGGGCGATGATGCACAAAGTATTTATGCGTTCCGTGGTGCAAACATCAATAATATTTTAAACTTCCAGAAAGATTATGATGATGTAAAAGTGTTTAGGTTGGAACAAAATTACCGTTCTACAAAAAACATCGTGAATGCTGCAAATTCCATTATTGATAAAAACCAGACGAAGCTCGATAAAGTGGTTTGGACCGCTAATGATGAGGGCGCAAAAATTATAGTGAACCGTTCGTTTACCGATGGTGATGAAGGCCGTTTTGTGGCAAGTACCATTTGGGAAAACAAGATGCAACACCATTTAAATAACAGCGACTTTGCTGTTTTGTACAGAACCAATGCCCAATCGCGTGCTATTGAGGATGCTTTGCGCAAGCGCGACATCCCTTATAGGATTTACGGTGGTCTCTCATTCTACCAGCGCAAAGAGATTAAAGACGTGCTTTCGTATTTACGATTGGTCATAAACCCTGCCGATGAAGAAGCGTTAAAACGTGTCATTAATTTCCCCGGCCGTGGTATAGGGGACACCACTATGGATAAATTGGTTGTAGCGGCCAATGGCTATAAGCGCACTATTTTTGATGTGATGAAAAACATCGATAAAACCGATGTCAATATAAATTCCGGCACCAAAGCAAAACTTCAGGATTTTGTTACCATGATTGAAAGCTATCAGGTTTTGAACCAAACTGCCGATGTTTTTGAATTGGCAGAACATGTAACCAGAACCAGTGGTTTGATACGTGAATTCAAAAAAGATGGTACGCCAGAAGGGGTTACAAGAATGGAGAACATTGAGGAGCTTTTAAACGGGATGAAGGATTTTGTGGAAGGTCAAAAAGAATTGGCAGATACCACAGGAAATTTAGCGGAGTTTTTGGAAGATGTCGCATTGTCAACCGATATTGATGCCGATAAGGGCGATCCAGACCATGTGGCATTAATGACCATACATTTGGCTAAAGGGTTGGAATTTCCGTATGTATATATTGTGGGGTTGGAAGAAGATTTGTTCCCAAGTGCCATGAGCATGGGTACGCGCAGTGAACTGGAAGAGGAACGCAGGTTGTTTTATGTAGCCGTAACCCGTGCGGAAAAGCAAGCGTATTTAACCTACGCCCTATCACGATACCGTTGGGGTAAATTGGTGGATTCTGAACCAAGCCGTTTTATTGAAGAAATAGATGAACAGTATTTAGACATTATAACGCCCATTGAAGAGCGCCGATTCAACCCGATGCTGGATGCTGGTATTTTTGGTGATCCCGATAGCCCTCGGGAGAACCCAAATAAAATACGATTTAAGCCAGCCAAACAAGCGGTGTTTAAAAAGAATGGCACAAACAAAGAAGAACCTGTTAAGTTTCAAGTTACAACGCCTAAAAACTTAAAGCCGGTAGCAAAGGCAAGCACTAACACCAATTTATTTGATAGCCAATTGGTGGTGGGAAATCTTGTAAAGCACCTGCGTTTTGGTACGGGCGAAATTTTAAAGATAGAAGGAACAGGCGCCGATGTGAAAGCTGAAATAAAATTTCAGCATGGCGGTGTTAAAAAATTATTGCTGCGATTTGCCAAGTTGGAGGTTATTGGATAAACAAACTGGTTTAAACTTTTTTGATTGAAGCGAAATCCCGATAGCTATCGGGAAAAGGTTTTTTGCTCAATTGAAGGTTTTTTAGAATTCCATAGCATCGTTACGGAGTTATAAAAAGACAAAAAGAGAGTGAAAAAAAATCGTTTTGTAGCCAATTGAAAAAAGTTTAAAATGCGAATCAAGAGTTGAAAAGATTATAACCCATTAGGATTTAGAAAACAATATTAGGGGCGTTAGCCCTGAAATCGTCGTAGTAGATACAAACGTTAATGAAATAAAAAGGGGCGTAGCCCTGTTATCTTCGTAAAATAAAACGATAACGAGCAAAAAAGATATAGTCCTCAAATCTAATAAACACGGTAAACACGTACACAATTGTTTTCTCAAAAGATGTCAGGGCAAACGCCCCTAATTCATCTTCATGGCACATTTTGCTACAAAGACTATAGGGCTAACGCCCCTAAGTCAAGCGCGCACTCCAATTTTTCAGTCGGCTAAATAGTTACAATATTTTAACCCTTGATTTGCATTTAAAACAGTTCGATATTAAAGATGTGTTTGCGTAAACGCTTTTAATTTCAACCAAGTATCCAAGAGTTCCAAACCTATCCATCCATGCCCTGCATTGGGGTATAAAGTAAATTCGTAGGTTATGCCTAAAGTTTTTAATTTATCTCTTAAATCGATGCCTTGGGTGGTAGGTACCAATGGGTCCTGGCCGCCATAAAATAAAATGGTTGGAGGCGCAGTAGCCTTGACTTGATACAATGGACTGACTTCCTGTAAAAAAGAAATTTCCGCATTGGTACCAAAATAATCCAATAATTTCTGCAATTCTGGATTGGTGTTATTTAAATAATTAGGATCGGCTAAGTTTGTGGGCCCTACAATGCTACAAACCATATCTACTTTTTTGTCAGTATCAAACGCATAACTCCATAACAGTGCCAAATGCCCGCCAGCACTGGTGCCTATAAACCCCAAATCATCCGAAATGGTATATTTAACCCTATTTTCTTTTAGATGATCGATCACAGAAGTGATATCATCAATTTGCATGGGGTAAGGTTTGTTGTTGGCATCTGCCAATCTATAATTAATATTTACGATGGCTAGGTTTGGAAAATCCTGACGGACTAAATCCTTAATGGCGTTCATATCTGCTTTATCGCCAGAAGACCAACCTCCGCCATGAATTAAAACCATGGTTTTTGTGCTGGAAGTTCGGTTGGCGGGCAAGTACAGATCCAATTTTTGGTTGCTATCACTCCCATAGGAAACATTTAATTCTTGATAAAATTTTGAAGCATCCAATGGAGAGTTTGAGCTATCAGATGGGTCATTTTCACAGTTATAAACCGAAAACGGGATAAGCAGGATCAGGAAAATAAAATTAAGATGTTTCATAACAAAAATATTATTTACTTTGTAAACGGGAATGCAAGGTAATTATTATGGCTGAATTTATTAGAATATACGAAGAAAATCCTAATCCAAAAGAAATTGATAGGGTGGTGGCTGTTCTAAAACGAGGAGGGTTGATTATTTATCCTACCGATACGGTATATGGTTTGGGCTGCGATATCAACAATTTAAGAGCGTTGGAACGTGTTGCCCAAATTAAAAACATCAAATTGGAAAAGTCTAATTTTTCGTTTGTTTGCCACGATTTGAGCCATTTAAGCGATTATGTAAAACAAATTGACACGGCAACTTTTAAAATATTAAAACGCGCGCTTCCTGGGCCTTATACCTTTATTCTTCCTGGATCCAATAATTTGCCCAATCCTTTTAAAAAGAAGAAAACGGTCGGGATTCGTATTCCCAACAACAACATTGCTTTGGAGATCGTGAAAAAGCTTGGAAACCCCATTATTTCGACTTCTATACATGATGAAGATGAGGTTATTGAATACACGACCGATCCAGAACTTATTTTGGAAAAATGGGATAATTTGGTCGATTTGGTTATTGATGGCGGTTACGGCGATAACTTAGCGTCAACAGTTATAGATTTATCGGAAGATGAACCGATTGTAGTAAGGGAAGGCAAAGGGAGTTTGGAGATTTTTTGATAACATTTATAAATGATTGTGCCCTTATTTAAAAGAAAAACACAAGTTTTATTTTTCTATCATTGTTGTTTGATAAAGAATTAAGACCGCTTCGCTGTTAGAATTAGGAATAAAGATTTGGTTGCAACTAACTGACAAACAAGCTAATAATTTTTTTTAAATTTTTTGAAACCCCAAATTTTTATTAGGATCTAAAACTTGGCAAAAAGCTGATAATATAACATCCAAAAAACAGAACCAATGACAGTCTGTAAAAATTGTTATTGGACCATACAGTTTTTTTTGCAAAAAAAGAATAGTTTTCTGCGGATATTTTTAGTGTTCTAATTTAATATAATTATAAGCCTTACCCAATTGTCTTAAAGCTAATCATCGCCAAACAACTTCTACCATTCGTTCTCTATTTTCCGAGCTTCATCCTGCGTATAAAAGTTACCCTTCTCAACATCTTCTATGGCTTCATCAATCTTTTTATTATATTGCTCTAAACTGATTCTTTGAGGTTCTTTTGTGCCTTGGTTCAAAACGCTTTCTAATTGTTCAAAAAGCGACTCATTTACAGCAAATAACTTTTGTGTAAACTCATATTTTCTTGCTTCTAAATCCATATTTTATACGTTTTAATAGTGAACTTATCTTGACTTTTTCTATTTCCTAAAAAACGGCTAAAAAACGGCTAAAATTCGTCCATATTTCGTTACCTTTTTTATGCGTAGCGATGCTATGCCTTTCAAAAAGTGCCTCATCTGAACAAATTTTATCTCGTTTTCGGTCAAAAACAAAAAGTCAAGATGAGTTCAGTAACAAATATACAATGTATGTTCCATATTGGACGGCATTTCCAGTTGGTATAGGGTTAATTTATATAACTTACCTAACGGAAAGCCCGCATTAGGGATTACTCATTAATTTTTATTTTGATAAATCGGAAATCGTGAATGCTTCGCATTTGAAGTGAAAAGCCCACAGTGATCCCATCACGATAGCTATCGGGAGAGCGAGGACTTGTAGCGTATAGCCCGACCTTTAGGTAACGCCCATAAAAAAAGCCCAACTTTGCAGTTGAGCTTTCATATTTATTTTGAAATCTGACTATTTTTTAACAGAAAGGTTTTTCATTTCTTTTTCAACCATGTCATAAAATTGGTCTATTTTAGGAAGTACAACAATACGGGTACGTCTGTTTTTTGCTCTGTTTTCAGCAGTATTGTTGTCTACTAAAGGCACATAATCAGCACGTCCGGCAGCTATTAATTGTGCAGGGTTAACGCCTAAAGATTGCAACACTCTGATGATTGATGTAGAACGTTTCACGCTCAAATCCCAGTTGTCTAACAACACACCGCTTGAGTAAGGTACGTTGTCTGTGTGGCCTTCAACCATGCATTCAAAATCTGGTTTGCTGTTTACAACTTTTGCTACTTTAGCAAGTACTTCCTTAGCTCTTGTGGTTACATTGTAACTACCGCTTTGGAACAATAATTTATCGGCAATGGAAATAAATACCACGCCTTTTTCAACATTGATTTCGATATCGGGATCATTGATGCCCACTTCACGTTTGAAGCTGGTTACTACGGCAAGTGTAATACTGTCTTTTTTAGTCAACGCATCTTGCAGACGGGTAATTTTCATGTCTTTTTCTTTGATGCTCTCTAAGGTTTTTTCTATGTTGCTGGCACCTTTAGATGATAACACTTGCAGGTTGTCATTGCTTTTTCTCAAATCGGAAACTTGCTCTTCCAAGGTTTTTGCTCTTGCTGTTGCAGAGGCTCTATCTTCCAAGCAGGTGTTTAGCTTAACAGTTGCAGAATTCAATAAGTCTTGAGATTCCTTGTATTTTGTCTCGAGGTCTGTAAATTGCTTTTTTGAAACGCACGCGCTTAATAAAAGCATGGCAGATACACTAAATAATAAGATTTTTTTCATGATATTTAAAATAGGATTAATTTCTTGTTCGTTTGTGCAAAAATATATAAAAAACGATGGATTTTAACATTTTAACAAAACTTTTGCAAACAATTTATAAACTTTTGTAATCAGTCCTGTTTTTTATAAAATAATCGACCACAATGGATCTAATTTGGTAATATTTTGCCTTACATTGTGTTGATCCTCTCTGCTTTAAAAGTTGCTTTAAATGGCGATAAAAGCTTAAATGCGCTTTTAGGATGGCTGTGGTATGGCTGGGTTCCATCCCAAACAGAAATTTCATTCCGGCAATGCCATCTAAAATAAATCGTATAAACAGAACAAAAAATATATTTCCTTTGGCGTTTTTGGTCAATGCGAATAAACTGTTTCTAAAGTTCAGGTAGGTTTTTTTAGGATTGGCATTGCTTAGCGTTGCGCCCCCAACGTGGTAAATGGTGGAGCTTCCCACATATTTAATGGAGTATCCCATATTTTTTGCGCGCCAGCAAAGATCGATTTCTTCCATGTGGGCAAAAAATATTTCATCCAACCCGTTTAATTCCCTAAACACCTTGCTTCTAATAAACAGACAAGCACCCGAAGCCCAAAAAATTTCGCAGGTATCGTTGTACTGTCCTAAATCTTTTTCAATGGTGTTAAAAATGCGCCCTCTGCAATACGGGTAACAGTATTTATCTATAAATCCGCCGGCGGCACCTGCGTATTCAAAGTGATCTTTTTTGTTGAAATCCAATAATTTTGGTTGAACAATGGCGGTATTGGATTCACTCGCAAAAGTTTCAATAACAGGAACGAGCCAGTTTGGGGTTACCTCCACATCATTATTAAGCAAACAAAAAACGTCCGCTTCAATAAGTTTCAACGCATCGTTGTACCCTTTGGCATATCCACCATTTTCGGCATTCCGGATTATTTTAACCGAAGGATACGTTTCTTTGATGAAATTGATTGAATCATCGGTGGAGGCATTATCAGCCACATAAACGGTTGCTTCTTTAGAATGCTCCACGACGGAAGATAAAAACTGCTCCAATAGTTTTTTCCCGTTCCAATTTAATATAACGATAGCTGTTTTAAGGTTCAAATTTTGAAGTTTATGAGATTTTGAGTTTATATGTTTATAAGTTTATCACTGTTTAACGGAAAACCGCAACTGCGACTGTTCACTGCGACTGCTGACCAAAATTAGGAATGTCTTCTAAAAAATCATAACGTTCATTTTCAAAATCCATTTGGCAATAATAATGATTTATTCCGTTGGTAACCATCAAAAATGTAGCTTGCAATGCTATATTGTAACGCGCAACTTGGTCAAAAGTATCTTGGTTTATAGTTATTTTCGGCGCTTTGCATTCCACTATTAAATGAATGCTGCCATCGGGATTAAAGATGACTATATCGTAACGTTTTTTTAATTCATTGATAACCAGTTCCTTTTCAACATTAATTAAGGACTTCGGATATTTTTTATCAATCATTAAATACTGTACACAATGTTGCCGTACCCATTCTTCGGGTAGCAGAACCACAAACTTTTTACGGATTTCATCGAAAATAGAAATTTTATTTTCGCTATTTTTGAATCGAAATGGAAACTTTGGGAAATTAAGCGCTTGCACTATGCTGAGATTATTTTTTCAAAGTTAAGATTCAAAAATTGAAACCCACCATATTCAAATATCAAATACCAATTATTTTTTAAGATTGGGATTTGGTGCTTGTTTTTTTTGAAAATTTATAGAATTTGGACGAAGTAAAACAATTAGTTACCGATATAAAAAGCGGAAATTTAAAACCCATCTATTTTTTGATGGGTGAGGAACCCTATTATATTGATAGAATTTCAGATTTTATTGAAGACACTATTTTAAGTGAAGAGGAGCGTGGTTTTAACCAAATGGTGCTTTATGGGCGCGATGTTACCATTGAAGAGGTGGTAAGCAATGCGAAACGCTACCCAATGATGGCGGAGCATCAAGTGATTATTGTTAAGGAAGCCCAAGATTTATCGCGTACCATTGAAAAGCTGGTCGATTATGCAAAACAACCGCAACCTTCAACCATTTTGGTTTTCAACTACAAATATAAAACCATTGACAAACGGAAAGCCCTTTACAAAACACTGCAAAAAAGTGGTGTTGTTTATGAAAGTAAAAAATTATATGAAAATCAAGTAGCTGACTGGATTAGACGGATGTTATCTTCTAAAAACTATACCATTGCGCCTAAAGCGGCCCAAATGCTGGTGGAGTTTTTAGGCACGGATCTAAGTAAAATAAGTAATGAATTGGATAAACTGCAAATCATTCTGCCAAAAGGAACCCAGATTTCGCCAGAGCATATTGAGGAAAATATAGGGATCAGTAAGGATTTCAATAATTTTGAACTGCGCCATGCCATTGGCGAAAAAAATGCGCTTAAAGCCTTTAGGATTGTTAATTATTTTGCTGAAAACCCAAAGGACAACCCCATGGTGGTCACCGTATCTTTATTGTTCAGTTTTTTTTCGCAATTGCTTCATTTTCATGGTTTGAATGACAAATCGCCGCGCAACGTAGCATCGGCATTACGAGTAAATCCGTATTTTGTGAACGATTATGTTACGGCTGCTAGAAATTATCCCATGCGAAAAGTTAGTGAGGTGGTATCCATTCTTCGGGAGTTTGATGTTAAAAGCAAAGGGGTGGGCTCCAATGCTGTACCACAAGGCGATTTGTTAAAAGAGTTAATGGTAAAAATATTATCTTAACGTGAATAATGGATAAGAAAATTAAGATTGAATTTTTCTTTTTCCCCTCCCTAAAGGGTGGAAAAATTCCTGAAATGTAGAAAATGTATCACTTTTTAGGGTTGGGGAAGGGACATTTTTGGCTCAATAGGGTTATCCATTATTCACGTTATCTTAACATATATCCAAGCTTTAACTATTCCATTTTTACCACAATAAACTGTGTACGTCTGTTTAATTGGTGCTGTGCTTCTGTACAGTTTACGGTACCATCGCAGTGGTTGGTTAAATTTTGTTCGCCATAGCCCTTATAATCCTTAATTTTGGAAGGGTTTACACCCTTGCTCAATAAATATTTATAGGTTGATCTAGCTCTGTTCAAAGACAATTTATCATTGTAAGCCGATGTTCCTCTGGAATCGGTATAGGACTGAATCTCAATGACCATTTTCGGGTGAACGTTCATCATTAGGTGTGCTATTTGGTCCAATTCGTCGGTGCTATCTTGTCTAATGCTCGCTTTGTTGAAATCAAAATAAATAGGGGATAGCTCGGTAATGGCAACGGTTGTTTCCTTACCAGTAGGTGCTAAAGCAAAATTTGTGCTGATAATGGTAATATTATTATCAATATTTTTAGAAGTTACACGCTTAAAATCGTCTATATAACCTTCTTTTTTGATGTTGACCAAATAATCGGAGTTTCTGTCGATATTAATTTGATATCGTCCATTTTTATCGGTTGCTATTTCCGCCATTTTTTCGCCGTCATGATGCCATAAGGTAACTGTGGCATTTTGTATGGGTTGGTTGGTTTCCATATTGGTGACCATACCGTCAATTGCTAACACGGGCATTCTATCAAACGCATAAATATCATCGCTTCCAATCCCACCATTTCTATTGGATGCCAAATAGCCAGAAAAGCCATCGTCATTCATGAAAAACGAAAAATCGTCTTTGCTGGAGTTTATGGGAATCCCTAAATTGATGATGCTTACAATGTTTTTGTCCGAATCCCTAACACTTCCAAATATATCAAGCATCCCTATACCCGGATGTCCATCTGATGAAAAGAAGAGGGCATCTTCACTGTTCACAAAAGGAAAACTTTCATTTTTATCGGTATTCACAATAGCTCCTAAATTTTGAGGGGTGCCAAAAGTACCGTTAGGATGGATGTCCACATAGTAAATATCGGAACAACCAAATCCACCTGGCATATCGGAAGTAAAATACAGTTTGGTTTCGTTGTTGTTTAAGGCAGGGTGGGCTATGGAATATGCGGTATCGTTAAACGATGGTTTTTCAATATGTGTCCACTTATTGCCAATTAAACTGGCTTTGTAAATTTTTAAAGTCGTGGTGCCTTCTTCATTTTTACCCAAAATATCTTTATCAAAGTCATTTCTGGAAAAATACATGGTTTTTCCATCTTTAGTGATGGTTAACGGCCCATCGTGGTAAACGGAGTTCACATCGCCTTTTACTTTATATTTGAAATCAACATTGGTATTATTGCTGGATTTATCTTTTACGTACACATCCAGATAAGGTTCTTGGTTCCAGCCATCAATGTGTTTTATAGCAACACCTTCATCTCTTGAAGAAGTAAAATAGATTTTTCCATCATGTTCAAAAGCACCAAAATCACTGAATTTTGAATTAAAATCGACGTTTTTTAAAAAGTACTGTGGTTTTGCGCCGTATATGGCACTTATAAAATCGGCATCCTTTAAATAGAGGTTTGCATTTAAATCGCCACCGTTTTCTTTAAACTTTTTCATCCAGACACGAGAACCTTCATAATCTTTTATACCGCGAAGCGCTTGTGCGTATTTATAATAATACTCTATGGGGATATTTTTTTGCGCCACGGCTTTTTTATAATACTTGGCAGCACTTTCCGGATCTCGCATATAGGCATAACTATCTGCCAATTTTCGGGTGGCATATTCGGCGTTGTCATTATTGGAAATAAGCTCTTGGTAAGTAGCGGCAGCGGCAACAAACGAAAATTTATTGAACAGGTTATCCGCTTTTTTTTGCAAATGGGATTGTGCAAAGATCATATTGCTGAATGCTAAAATAAAACTTATTGATATGTGGTTTTTCAATCTCATGGCTTTGGTCATTTCACTTTAGCTTCTAAAATTTTTGACACGAATTTCACGAATTCTCACGAATCTATTCATTATTTGAAAATATATCTGCAATAACATGGTTATGAATTCCACGAATTTAACAGACTCTCAGTTTCTAAAAATTTATAGTCTTTATGATTATTTAAACGTTCTGACCAACGAATGAATAACTTATCAACCCAATAACTGTTCGTAATCCCATCACTTTTCAATCCCAATAGTTATACTATAATTTTAAATATCTATTCCATTTTTACAACAATAAATTCAGTACGTCGGTTTAATTGGTGTTTTTCTTCTTCGCAATCAACACCATCTGCACAATCATTGATCAATCTACGTTCACCATACCCTTTATGCTCTGTAATTCTAGAAGGATCCAATCCTTTGGAAATTAAATATTCGTAAGTTGAATTAGCTCTATTTGTGGATAATTTATCGTTATAGTCGAGAGTTCCTCTAGAATCGGTATGTGCTTCAATACGAATAACCATATCAGGATAATCAACTGTCATTAGTTTAACAATTTTATCCAATTCCAAAGCATATTCCTTACGGATCGTGTACTTTTCAAAATCAAAATAAATAGGGTTTAACTTAGCATTTTTTACTAATGTAGAATCGTTTGTTTCGTATTCAAAATGAATCGAGTTTAAATCGGCTAGTTTAATGATATCCTGAACAGGATTCAACAATAAATTGGCGGTAATGGTTACAAGTTCGGTCTGTAGATTTTTGGAAGTAAACTTTCTATAATCATCTATATATTTTTTCTGGCTGGCAACAATTTTATAATCCTTGTTGCGGTCAATATTTATTTGATAGAACCCGTTTTCATCGGTAACCATATATGCAATTTGGTTGTCTTGATCGTCAAACAAGGTTATTACAGAATTTGCAATCGGTTTTGTGTTAATGGCATCGGTAACAACCCCTTCAACTTGCATGATGGGCTCTCTGTGATACGCGTAAATATCATCACTACCACGTCCTCCAACTCTATTGGAAGCAAAATAACCAGTGATACCGTTATCGTTCATGGTAAATGAAAAATCATCATAATTGGAATTAACGGGCACACCTAAGTTGATAACATCAACATACTCATCATCACCTTCGCCTATTATGGTGCCAAAAATATCCAATAAGCCCAAACCAACGTGTCCATCAGATGAAAAGAACAAAACGCCTTCATTGTTTATAAAAGGGAACCCTTCGGCATTTTCGGTATTTACTATGTTCCCAATGTTTTTTGGTGTACCTAGAATACCATTCGGACTGATATTGACCACATAAATATCGGAGCCACCGAAGCCACCGGGTCTGTCCGACGAAAAATATAGTTTGGTGCCATCAGCATTTAATGCAGGATGTTGGGTGGAATAATCATCACTATTAATGGATAAATCCTCAACATCCGTCCATGTGTTATCGCGAAAGGTAGCACGATATATTTTCATGTTTGTTAAGCCTTTGCTATCTTTTTTTTCAATGTTATCCTTAAAATTATTTCTCGAAAAGTACATGAACTTTCCATCTTTGGTAATGGTTACAGGCCCATCATGGTAAATGGAATTTACATCGCCTTCTAATTTTGCGGAGTAATCCACATTTCTTTTACTGCCCACATCAGTTACATAGACGTCTAAAAAAGGTTGCTCGTTCCACCCATACAAGCGCTTTACGGCAACGCCTTCATCTCTTGAAGAAGCGAAGTATATTTTTCCTTTATGCTCAAAAGCTCCAAAGTCGCTAAACTTCGAGTTGAACCGTACTTTATCTAAAAAATATTGTTGTTTTGCGTTGAAAACACTGGTTATAAAATTGACGTTTTTTGAAAAATCATTGGCATTTACAACACCACCTGAATCTTTAAAACGTTCTAACCAAATTTGAGATTCTTTGTAGTCTTTAATACCGCGCAACGCTTGTGCATACCGATAATAATATTCCACGGGCGCATTTTTTTGTGCCACCACTTTTTTGTAATATCTGGAAGCATTTCTAGGGTCTCTTAAAAGTGCATAACAATCGGCCAATTTTCTGGTGGCATAATCGGTATTGTATCTATTTTCAATAAGATCTCTGTAAACCTCGGCCGCTTTTACAAAAGAAAATTTATTGAACAATGTGTCCGCTCTCTTTTGTTTTCCTTGTTGGGAAAAACCAGAGAACCCCATCATTAATGCGATACAAACTATGGCGTAATTTTTAATTTTCATCTGTTTTATTTGTTGCTTTTTAAAAGAAAAGTGCCATTTTAAAATTAAATAACAGACTTTCTTTTTCATTAAACAATTCTAGAAATATCTAGGTGATTTTAATTTGGAACTTAAGAATTTAAACTCATACATGAGCAATATTTCGTGCGTTCCGGTGCTATATCTTGCAATTTCAGAGATCGATTTTTCATAAGCATAACCAATCCGTAATTGTCTGGACACTTGAAAATCTGCAATACCACCAATGGCAGCCGTTTTTTGGTTTATTCGATATGAACCACCTAACCAAAGCTTTTCGTTGAATAAAAAGTTGGCAGTAAGATCGTAAGAAACAGGTGCACCGTTGGTAGCTTTCACTAAAAAAGCCGGCTTAAACTTGAAATCCTTGTTAATATCTAAAACATAACCACCTGTAAAATAGTAACTTAGCCTGTCCAAAGCTTTAAAACCTTGCTCTTTGTTTTTATCGGTGTTCAAAACCCTTGGGGTTGATAGCCCAAAATATATTTTATTGGTGCTCCAATAAACGCCCAATCCAATATTTGGTGTCCATCGGTCTTCTATACCATATATAGAGGGATCCAGACTTTCATATTCCCTAAAATCGGCATCCAAGCTATATTGGGTAAAACCTCCTTTTATACCAAATGCCAGTTTTCCGTCGGTACCTGTTGGAATGGCATAAGAGAAATCGCCATAGAGGTAAGTAAAATTTTCAGGGCCTAAATCATCTTGAATGAAAGACAGTCCTAAACCAACTCTATCATTTCTAAGTGGTGTGTGTATAGAAAGCGTTTGTGTAATGGGGCCACCTTTAAAACCTACCCACTGGCTTCTGTGCAACCCCACGATACTTAAAGCTTCCCTACTACCTGCATAGGCAGGATTGATGGAGATTGTATTGTACATGTACTGCGTAAATTGCGGTAATTGTTGCGCAACTCCAACCGTACAGGTTGCCAATGCCAGTGCTATTATATGATGTTTTATAAATTTCATAGGTTAAGTTTTAATTGGTTCCTAAGTAAACGGGCCCTGTAAAAGGTGGTAAACCCGTACTGCCTCCATTTTCATTTTTAAAATTGATGATGTAGTAATAGGTTCCATTTGGTACTTTTCCAGCGCCACCAATAGATGATTTGCTGCTAGTTCCATTCCAACTACCGGCTGGTGCCGATGCGCTTAAATCCGTTTTTTTAACTTGTGGATATTTTTTGGATTCGAATATTAAAGCACCCCATCTATTGAATATTTTAACTTCTGCCACAAAGCCACACAATTCAATTCCAGAAATATAAAAACTATCGTTGATTAAATCGCCATTAGGCGTTACGGCTCTTGAAATTACAATATCGTTTTCACCACAAGGCAATACCACACAATCCGCATTGATGTTCATGGTAACCTCGGTTATACTGATACACCCCTCATTGGTTGTGGTGTATTTGAACTTATAATCGATTCCTCCATCTTTCGGAAGGAAATCTGCACTAAGCTCCAGCAGTGTAGGGTTGAAAATGTTTCCTGTAAGTGTGGCAACAGGATTACCTTCCAATAACTCCCAGGTGCCGTTGGTGTTTAGTGTATCAGGTAACAAGGCATTCATATTGATGATGCCGTCATCGTAACATCTGTCAGGCGCCACTATTTGGTTCACTATTTCATCCAGCGATACATTTAATGTTTGTTTATACACAGCTTCATTATTGCATTCATCCCTTACCGTCCACGCTCTTTCTATAACATAGTCTTCATAAACGTTATCTTTAAAAGTGCTCGTTTCATTAAACACTGCACTAATGTTAGCTGAACAGTTGTCTGTGAATTTTAAGGCCGGTGCTTCTGGAATATCAGTACAGCTTACATTTAAAACGGCCTCAAATGTAGCATCTGGAACAGGTGCCTTGGTATCCTGAACCGTTATAAGTTGTGTATGGGTAGATATTAAGCCACACTCATCGGTCGCTGTCCACGTTCTTGCAATTATATAATTATTAGGGCAATCTCCATTTGTTCTCACATCCATGACGGTAACTTTCGCAGATCCACAATTATCGGTTGCAGTTAATGTTACAGCATTTGGAACCGCATCGCATTCCACTGTGGTATCTCTAGGTAGTGCTTCTACAAATACAGGTGCTTTAGTATCACGGACTACGATTATTTGCGTGTATTTTGTTTCGTTACCACAGGCATCTTTTGCTGTCCATGTACGAGCCAACGTATAATTGTTTTTACAACTACCATTGGTTCTCACATCGCTTACTGAAACCGTAGCCGTGCCACAAATATCCGTAGCTGTTAGCGTTACAGGAATTGGAACTGTATCACATTCCACCACTAAATTGGTAGGAGGAAGTGGTTGAACAAAAACTGGAGGGGTGGTGTCTTGAACGGTTATGGTTTGTATATATGTTCTGGTTAAACCGCATAAATCGGTAGCAGTCCATGTACGATATATTATATAATTATTAGGGCACTTTCCATTTTCCCTCACATCTGCAACGGTCACTGTCGCCGTTCCACAATTATCTGTAGCTGTCAAGGTTTGTGCTTCAGGAATGGCGTTACATTCCACGGTGATGTCCTGCGGAAGCACGGTTTCAACAAAATCAGGAGCAGTGGTATCAGACGTTGAAATAATTTGGTATGCAGTTGTAACATTGCCACAAGAGTCGGTAGCAGTCCAAGTACGCGTGATGGTATATGTGCTAGGGCAATCACCATCCGTTCTTTTATCTGAAAAGGCAATGATGGGAGATGGATCGCAATTATCGGTTGCTGTAGCAAAACCAAATGCTATCGGTGTTAGATCATCACTACATTGTGCACTTACATTAGCTGGTAATATAAGCACGGGTGCGGTAGAATCTTTAACCGTAATAGTTTGAGATACGGTACTTATATTATTGCATTCATCTGTAAAGGTCCATGTTCTTATTATTGTGATATTACACAGGTCAGAATCATTGGTTACATCAGTTCCAGTTGAAGTTATCGCGCCACCACAAATATCGATAGCGGTCAAATATCCTGCTGCAGGAACATCTGCAATACATTGGTAAGTAATATTTTCTGGTGCACTGGGAGCAGAAGGCGGTGTGGTATCAACAATAGTAAACGTCGCAGTGGATGAAGCGGTGTTTCCACAAGCATCACTAGCTGTAAAAATTACGGTTGCCGAACCTGTTAAGCCACAATCATCACTCAAAACAGTGAAATTATTTGACCAAGTGACGTTACTACATGAATCAGTAGCAGTGGCGCCACCATTAGAGGTTAACCAGGTGTTTAAATCCCCAATGTTTCCAGCACCATCACATTCAACCGTTAAATCTTCAGCTTGCTTTGTAATGATGGGAGCGTCTGAATCTTTGATAAGATAAGTTGCTGTTATTCCACTTTTATTTCCAACGGCATCCGTAGCAGTAAAGGTAACAGTGATAGCACCGTCATCACATTTTACAGAGTTATCAGAACCATAATCATTGGTCCATGTTGCAGCGCTACAGTTGTCTGTTGCAGTTGCACCGGCATTGCTTTCCAACCAAGTTGTTAATATTGTTTGCGTATCACCAACACCACATTCAATTTCTATATTAGGAATAATGTTGGTATTGTCTATTACAGGAGCTGTTACATCCTTCACAATCACGGTCTGTGGGACAATAATACTGTTCCCGTTCCCATCATCAAACGTCCAGTTGATGGTATAAGTGCCTTGTGCGTTGTATGTTAATGGATTGGTGGTAGTTCCTGTAATCGTACCAGCACAATCATCCGTTGTGCTTGGTGCTATTGCCGTAACGGAGCATTCTCCAGTTAGAGTTGTTAGTGTAGGAGCAACAGGATCCGTAACATCGTCCACAATCACGGTCTGTGGGACAATGATACTGTTCCCGTTACCGTCATCAAAAGTCCAATTTATTGTATAAGTGCCTTGTGCGTTGTATGTTAATGGATTGGTGGTAGTGCCTGTAATGGTTCCAGCACAATCATCGGTTGTGCTTGGTGCTGTTACTGTAACGGAGCATTCGCCAGTTAGAGTTGTTAGTGTAGGAGCAACAGGATTCGTAACATCGTCCACAATCACGGTCTGTGGGACAATGATACTGTTCCCGTTACCGTCATCAAAAGTCCAATTTATTGTATAAGTGCCTTGTGCGTTGTATGTTAATGGATTGGTGGTAGTGCCTGTAATGGTTCCAGCACAATCATCGGTTGTGCTTGGTGCTATTGCCGTAACGGAGCATTCTCCAGTTAGAGTTGTTAGTGTAGGAGCAACAGGATTCGTAACATCGTCCACAATCACGGTCTGTGGGACAATAATACTGTTTCCGTTCCCATCATCAAACGTCCAGTTGATGGTATAAGTGCCTTGTGCGTTGTATGTTAATGGATTGGTGGTAGTGCCTGTAATGGTACCAGCACAATTATCGGTTGTGGTTGGTGCTGTTACTGTAACGGAGCATTCGCCAGTTAGAGTTGTTAGTGTAGGAGCAACAGGATCCGTAACATCGTCCACAATCACGGTCTGTGGGACAATAATACTGTTCCCGTTCCCATCATCAAAAGTCCAGTTGATGGTATAAGTGCCTTGTGCGTTGTATGTTAATGGATTGGTGGTAGTGCCTGTAATGGTACCAGCACAATTATCGGTTGTGATTGGTGGTGCTGTTACTGTAACGGAGCATTCGCCAGTTAGAGTTGTTAGTGTAGGAGCAACAGGATCCGTAACATCGTCCACAATCACGGTCTGTGGGACAATAATACTGTTCCCGTTCCCATCATCAAAAGTCCAATTTATTGTATAAGTGCCTTGTGCGTTGTATGTTAATGGATCTGTAGTAGTCCCTGTAATGGTGCCTCCACAAGCTCCTGTAGTCGTTGGAACAGGTGCCGTAGCAGAACATTCTCCTATAACGTCTGCCAAGGTAGGAACCACTGGGTTCCCTGAATTAGTAACGGTAATAGTTTGTGTTACGTCAATAAAGTTATTACAGTCATCGGTCACACGGTAGGTTCTGATTATTGTTTCAGGATTACTATTGCCGTCAGAAACATCAGAAATAAAAGTAACAACAGGTGTTCCTGAATTATCGGCTTCATCTATTACCACTTCAACATCAGGAACAGGAATGTTGGCAGGACATTGAACAGTTATAGGGTTAGGATTACTCGCCGTTGGGGGAGCATCAACATAATCTATATAATCTATGCCAACGGTAATAGGATCTGTAATAGGTTCGCCAATACATGGAGCGGCGTTTTCATACCCGGAAATAAATGGGATGTCGGTAAATTCTTGTCCGGAAACTGCCCCCTTGCCACTAAAAAAACCAGACAATTTAATATCCTTTTGAACGGGGCCAGCATTTAATATGGAGCAGCTAGTAGTAACTGTTAAGGTAAAACTAATGCTTGCCAGTAAGGTATTTGGATTACTTGGCAGTGGAAGTGTTCCCAAATCCCAAGTAACAAATCCAAATGGGTATGTAGCATTAGGTGGGTTTATTATAGGAGCTCCTGCAGTAACAGAAGGATCTAAAAAGGTATTAATATTCAAAGTACTACCAGCGTTTAAATATTCAGGAAGCGGAATAGTAACGATCATATTATTAATATCTTCGGTCCCTTGGTTTCTTATTTCCAATTTAAAATTATCAGATTCACCTGGTTTTAAAGGGGTGCCACCACCAGAAGCTGTTGTTAAAACCCCAACAGGTTCAGGAATATAGGCATCTACTGAAAAGGTTACGTTAAAAATAATATAGGTGTCTACTTCTGAACCGTATCGAAATGATGTTGAGGTTTGATTGTTAGTTATAAACTTGTTATCATCAAGAGGATCAGCATTAGTATTGCCATTATCAACATCAAACATCACAATATCCAAACCAGTATTATTTATATAGTCAGGATTTTTTGCATTCCCGCCAGTGAGAATAGAAGAATTAAAAAAGTTGGTTGGTATGTTATTGCTGTGGCTTAAAGATTCATAAACTCCGGTATCTTGTCTTAACATTTGAAAATAATCTCCACTAAATCCAATATCTCCTTCACCAGCCATAAGGCCTAGTTTAAGATTAACATCTCCATTTTGTACAGCATTAAATCCTGTTACATCAAATGTATAATTTACAACTGTAGCATTTGTTACAAAGGCATGACCATCAAATACGGTTATATCCCTATATTTCATTTTGGAGTTTTCATAAACAATTACCATGCCCCAACCACCATAAAAACCAGTGGCATCAACATTTCCTTCTCTTAAAGCGATATCGGCAACAAAATATTCTCCAATGCCATTAGTTTGTACATAATCAGTGATTTCTGCATAAGCTGAATACATATTTAATTCGCTTCCAGAAGGGTAATATATGTTATTTGTATTAGCAGTAATTTCAGTATAGACTCCTGAGGCAGGCCCTTTAATTGAAACTTTACGTTTATCAAAGTTTTTTGTTACACTTGACTTAGTTATAGAAAAAGTGTTTGGATTATTATCTCCATCTGCATTATCATCAGCATTAACTGATTCCCTGCCAGTCCAATATAACCCTGCATAAATTACTTTTGAACAAGCGGGTATGGCACCATTTTCTGTTGAAAATCCCAATGTTGCTGATGATGAGTTCCATGTATTTACATCGCCATCAATATCAACATATTCCATGTCATTGTTATTAGCGGCATTAGTAGGATATGTAAACCCCGATAATTGAAGATTGGTATTGCCAATCATTGTAAAATCCCCTTTAATGGAATAATTAGTTTGCGTAGGTGTATTGATGGATGTTCTTGGAGTAAACGGAACAATTACCTGACTATAACCAGTATAAATGGCACTTATAAGCAAAACAGCAAAAAACAACCATTTAGATGATGTTGGAATGGCGAAAGTTTTTTTAAAGTATAGTTTTTTCATTTCTTAATCTTTTAAATGGATCTTATGCTTTGGTGCTTACGATGGGTTTTCTACTCTATAAAAAATTCTAATATCAGAATCATGGATTACAAAATCATTAATCTGTTGTTCCGTACTTTTAAAATAACTCTTTATAAAAATGTATTTTAAATTTTTAAAACTTGAAGCATTGGTTCTCAAATCCAATTTATTGTTTAAATCGTTTATTGTTTTCAAGTTAACGGATATCAACTCGACAGTTTCATAATCTGGGTTGTTTTGATTTAATAAACTAAAAGAGTTCGTGTCGTAAAAAGTTAATTTTAAAAGAGATGATTCGTTCTGAATATTCTTTTTAATAGCATTGTTGGTTATGTAATACGTGGAGTGGAGATTAAAAGCTAAGTCATAAAAGTCGCTTCTATCGTTTTGATTACTACCTAATTCAAAAATACCATGCTCTTGGGCTATGGCTGTGTTGAAAGAAATCAATGGCATTAAAATAGTAAATAAAAAAGTGTAAAATGATACAGTCGATTTATTTTTCATGGCCTAATATGTTTGTTTCTTTAATTTTTAAATACTATTTAGAACACAAAAAGGTGCTTTATTGGTATTTTATGCAAATCTTAAAATTATAAATAAAACTAATAATGATGTTTTTGAGGGGAAAAACAGCGAGGGAAATACATTGAAAATCAATGTGGAATTTATTCGTGAAATTTAGATTTGGGGTCATTTTTTCAATTTATAGGTATATCAAAATAACGTATATGATTATGGGTGGTCAAAATTAAATGTCAAACCACTTATAAATTCGATTAAACGGATGTTTAGAGCATTTAATCGGGCATATCCTTCACTTAAACGACCCTTTATTATTTACTTAGCATTTTTCACAAGGTATGTATGTTTTTAATCTCAAACATGGCATCTCTAAGACAGTAAAAATAAGTAATCAACAATTGATTATGTAATAAAAAAACCCATTCAAGTGATTATTAATCAATGGTTTATGGCGAATAGGTTTATAAAATACAGTAAAATGTATTAGGGCATATTTAAAATGATGAACTGGGTCCTTCTATTTAATTGATGTTCTTCTTCCGTACATTTTTTTGAGTCATCGCACCCGTTTATCAATTTGGTTTCACCGTAACCGGTTGCGCTTTCAATTCTATTGGAATCTATTCCTCGTGAAACAATGTAATCTCTGGAAGATTTGGCTCTTTGTTCGGATAATTTCATGTTGTATTTTTCACTGCCCCTGCTATCGGTATGGGACTCAATTTTTATTGACATATTTGGATGGATCCTTAAAACATCAATGACTTTTTCCAATTCGTATTCGGCATCCGTTCGTATATTCGACTTGTCAAAATCAAAGTAAATAGGGTTTACGGCTATTTGGTTCCCTTTTATAAGTGGGTCGAGCATTAAATCTACCGTAGAAATGGTGCCATCTGTATCGTTTAATGCCAAATCTTTGCTATCATCCAAATAGTTAGGTTTGCTTCCCAAAACGGTTACTTGGTGATTACAATTGGTGCTGAATTCATAGGCGCCATTTTCATCCGTAAAAACTTCCTTGATCAGTTTTCCGTTTTTATCAAGAAGCTTGACTGAAACACCGTTTAATAAGTCATTGGTAACTTTATCCCTTGCGGTACCTCTAATTATTTGGGCACATTCGCGTGGGTAAAATGTATAAATGTCATCATTTCCTTTGCCTTCAGGCCTATTGGAAGAAAAATAACCGCGTTTGCTTTTGTTGGATGGATCTATAAAAAATGCAAAATCGTCGTAACCGCTATTATACGGAGCTCCCAAATTTTCAGCTTCTGCCGTTGGGTCTTTTAAGATGTTGGATTTAAAAATATCCAATAATCCCAAATTCAAATGACCATCAGAGGAAAAATAAAAAATACTGTCTTTACCAATAAACGGGAACATTTCACGTCCTTGGGTATTTATTTTATCCCCTAAGTTTTTAGGTTTACTGAATTTATCGTTTTCAAGAATATCCACTTCATAAATATCTGTTTGCCCAAAACCACCGTCCATATCCGAAACGAAATATAATTTTTTGTTATCAGGACTCAAGGCTGGATGCCCAGTTGAAAATACTTCGTCATTAAAAGGTAATTCTTTGATGTTTTCCCAACTGCCATCAACTAAAGTGGCTTTGTAGATTTTTAAATGCGTAGTGCCTTTTTTATCATAATCCAATTTGCTGTTTCGTTTCATATTATCCCTGGTGAAATAAATGGTTTTTCCATCGTTTGTAATGGCAACAGAAGCTTCATGATAATCTGAATTGATTTTAGAAGATTTAATATAGCCAGGATTGCCGAATGTAAGTCCGCTATCGTTTTCCTCTACGGAAATTTGATATAAATCTAAAAACGGTTCTTTGTTCCAAGCATACACTTTAGAGCCATTGGAGCCTGTGGCAGAAGCAAAAAAGAGTTGATTGTTATGTATGTACGAACCAAAATCCGATTGTGGTGTGTTAAACGGTAAATTAACAACTTCAATAATGGATGTGTTGTCTATGGACAATAAATCGTTGTATTTTTCTACAAGATCAGCATCATATTCTCTTGTACTGACATTCTTACTTTGAATGGCCACCAACTTTTTCATCCAGGTGCTGGCTTCGGCATAATTGCCCACGCTTTTTAATGTTTGAATGTATTTGAAAAGATATTCGGGTGCTATCTTATCATATTTATTAACCGCTTTTGAATACCATATTACCGCGTTTTTCGAATCGGAATTATTATAATAACTGTCGCCTAATCTGGTTAGAACATGTTCGCTACTGTCGCCTTTTTTTACGGCTTCTGCGTATAGTTCGCTAGCCTTTACATACCCATAGTTATCAAAAAACTTATCAGCCAATTTTTTTTGAGCGACAAGAATGCTCGTAGAAAATGCCAATATCAGTATTAAAAAATTTGTTTTCATAGTAATGGGTTTTTAGAAGTATCGAGGCGATTTAATACGTTTACTCTTAAATATCTCATACATAAGGAGTATTTCATGTGTGCCACTGGTGTAGGCCCTTAACTCCGATATTGGATATTCGTAGGCATAACCGATCCGAAATTGTTTTGATACCTGGAAATCTGCAATGGCCCCAATGGCTGCGGTGGCTTCATCGAATCTATACGACCCACCAATCCAAAACACTTCATTAAATAGAAAATTGGCAGTAACATCAAAAGATAGGGGCGCACCATTGGTTGCCTTTAATAACACGGCTGGTTTAAATTTTGTGGATGTGCTTAAATCGAATACATAACCACCGGTTAAATAGTAACTTACACGCTCCAGAGCCACAAAATCAAGCACGCCGCTTTTACCTTTGTTATAATCATTGTTCAATATTCTTGGTGCCGAAAGCCCTAGATACCATTTATTGGTATGTAAATAGGCCCCTAAACCCACATTTGGACTCCATCTGTTGGAAATGTCGTCAAAAAAAGGATCGGATGAGACGTCTGTGTCATCAAAAATTTCTTGGTCTAAATTGTAATGTGTCATACCTCCTTTGATACCAAATGCAAGTTTTGTTTTTTCTCCCAATGGTAAGGTGTATGAAAAATCACCATACAAATATAAAAAATTTTCATATCCAAGTTGGTCATTTATAACCGATACTCCCACACCGACCCTGTCATTTCTTAGCGGTGAATGAATGGAAAGCGTTTGGGTAGTTGGACCACCATCAAGCCCTACCCACTGGCTTCTATGTAAACCAACGGCACTTAATGTTTCCCTACTTCCAGCATACGCAGGATTTATAGAGATGGTATTGTACATATATTGTGTAAATTGGGGCAATTGCTGAGCAATGGTTGTCCCAAAATTGAACACTATAATGATGACGATGTTAAACTTTAATAACTTCATAATAGGTTAAGTTTTATTTAGTTCCAACGTAGAATGCTTTAGAGAAGGGCTTCAATCCACTATTTTTTAAATTGATGATGTAAAAATAGGTCCCGTTTGGAACTTTATCGGCTTTTCCAACCGAAGCACTGGAGGCAAATCCGTTCCAATCATTTTTATAATTGAAGTTTTCATATATTTTTGCTCCCCATCGGTTAAAGATCTGTAGTTCTACAATAAAATTACAGAACTCTATTCCTTTTATAGTAAAGAATTCATTATGGGTATCGCCGTTAGGGGTTATTACTTTTGAAATAACCATACCTTTTCCATCATCACAAGGCAATACTATACATTCATTATGGATTTCAATAGTTACTTCCGTGGTATTTAAGCAACCATTTGCAGATGACGTATAACTGAACTTGTAATTACCTAAAGCTACTTTTTCAGGATTGAATATAGTATCGTCCAATACAGCCGTACCTTCCGTAATAATCCAAGTACCATTGGATGGATTGGTTGTTAGATAGTCGTTCAGATCAATGGTGCCATCATCAGTACATGCTCTATCGCTTACTTGGGTAACGGTATTTTTTAAAGTAACCGCAATGGTTTGGGTAAACACCGCTTCGTTATCGCATGCATCTTTTACCGTCCAAGTTCTAACTATTTCATAATCGGTTTTTGTTGTTTCATTATAAGAATTGGTTTCACTGAATTTTACATCCACAGTGGCAGAACAATTATCTGTAAACTGTAGTGATGGAGTTACTGGAATATTATCACAGTTTACACTCAATGAAGTTTGTAAGGCCGTTGCAAGCACTGGTGCTTTGGTGTCCTGCACGGTTATAATTTGTGTATGTATTGTGGTAATACCACTTCTGTTAGTTGCCGTCCAAGTACGCTCTAAAGAATAATTGTAAATGCAAGAACTCTCTTTTCTGACTTCATTAAAGGTCACTTCTACCGTTCCGCAATTGTCTGTTGCCGTTAATATTGCCACATTGGGTATATCATTACACTCAAATGTTCCATTTACTGGAAGAGTCTCTGCAAACACGGGCGGCATGTTGTCCGTTACCGTTACCGTTTGCTCACAGGTTGCCGTGTTGCCAGAGGCATCGGTCGCTGTCCAAG